>USOG01000230.1 GCA_900556365.1 uncultured Collinsella sp. | reverse complement strand
CGTGTTCTCGACTTGCCGCTCGCGCAAATCCGCGAGTTTGTGACCACGCGCGATGTGAACCTTATGCAGCGGCAGCTGGCTCAGCAGCAGGAGCTCATCGAGCGCAAACGCCGCGAACTCGAACGCGTGTCGCGCAAGATCGATAACCGGCTTGCTCTGCTCCACGATGCCCTGAGCACCGAGCTCGACGCCATTTGCACAATCGATGCGCCCGAGCTTCGCTGCGCCGTGCTGCGCGAACGCGTCAACCCTACCGACGCCTATGCGTTGGAGTGGCAGATTCGTCAACTGCAGAAGGGCCAGCACGAGACCTTTGTCTTTCTGGGCAACTTGGGCGTCGGGATTGGCGCCGAGCGCCTCGCCGCCGGCGACTTTGATGGCTACGACGAGGTCTTCCTGCTGCTCGATGACACTGATGAATACCTAGGCGATATCGAGGTGCGGCCCGCCGCGCGCTGCCTGACCATAAGCTTCCGCGGCACGCACGGGCAAGCAGCCCCACGCTACGAGCAGCTGCTCGGCTATATGCGCGAGCACGGCCTAGCGCCCGCCGGGCCCTCGCGCGAGATCGCTCTCATCGATGACATCATCAGCGACGACCCCACAACCTACGTGACGCAGATCACGGTGCCCGTTGCCCCGTCCAAATAAGATCCGCCCGGAAGGCAGTTCAATCATGTTTTCCGGGCGGATCTTCAATTTGGTTATCGATGCACTAAGCCTGGGGCACCTCACCGATAGCCAAGATCTGCTCGAGCGCGTCCTCGTCCAGCACGGGTACGCCCAGCTGCTCGGCTTTGGTGAGCTTGGAGCCCGCTTTGGGGCCGGCGACCAGATAGCTCGTCTTCTTTGAAACACTGCCCGAGACCTTGGCGCCGAGCACCTTGAGCGCCGCGCCCGCCTCGTCGCGGGTGCGATTGACGAGCGTGCCGGTGAGCACGAAGGTCAGGCCCGCAAGCGGCTGCGCGTCGGCGAGCTCGCCCGCCACGCCGGCATCGGCTGCGGCCTGTGCATGTGCGGCGCCAAGGTCGACCTCGAGCGACAGGCCCGCCTGGCGCAGACGTTCCAGCACGGCAAGGTTTTCGGGCACGGCCAGGAACTGCTTGACGCTCGCCGCAATCTTGGGACCGATGCCCTCGCACTCGGCGATGTCCTCTTCGCTCGCCAAGATAAGCTTGTCAATCGACAGGAATCGCTCGGCGATGACCTCGCCCACGCTCTTGCCCACGTGGCGGATGCCCAGGGCAAACAGCACGCGACCGAGCGGCTGGTTCTTGGACTTGTTGAGCTCGGCGATGATTTTCTCGGCCGTCTTGAGGCCCACCGGAATGGGATCGCCCTTCTTGACGCCCTTTTTGCTGTTGGAGCTAGCATAAGTGCGCCCCGTGTCCAGGCCGGCGATGTCGTCGACCGTGAGCTGGTAGAAGTCTGCGACATCGTGAATCAGCCCGGCGGCGATCATCTTGTCGACGATCTCGTCGCCTAGGCCGTCGACGTCCATGCAGCCGCGGCTCACCCAGTGGAGCAGACGCTCCTTGAGCTGCGCGGGGCAGTCGATGGAGACGCAGCGGTAGGCGACCTCGCCGTCCTCGTGGACCACGGGGCTGCCGCACACGGGGCAGACCTCGGGCATGTGCCAGTCGACCGAATCGGCCGGGCGCTTGTCGAGCACCGGGCCCACGACCTCGGGAATCACGTCGCCCGCCTTGTGCACGATGATAGTGTCGCCCTCGCGCACGTTTTTGCGGCGGATCTCGTCGATGTTGTGCAGCGTTGCGCGCGCGATGGTGGAGCCGGCGACCGTCACCGGGTCGAACTCGGCGACCGGCGTGAGCACGCCGGTGCGGCCCACCTGGATGCGAATCTCGCGCAGGACGGTCTGCTTTTCCTCGGGCGGGAACTTAAAGGCAATGGCCCAGCGCGGTGCGCGGGCGGTAAAGCCCAGGTCGAGCTGCTGCTGGAAGCTATCGACCTTTACGACCACGCCGTCGATGTCATAGTCCAGGTCGCCGCGATGCTCGAGCGCCTGGGCACAGAA
>USOG01000229.1 GCA_900556365.1 uncultured Collinsella sp. | reverse complement strand
AGCGTCGACTGCGTGGCCGAGGTCGCCAACGTCCTGCGCATCGAGGACGTTGAGGCTTGGACCGAAGGCGTCATGGCCAACTAGTTCGCTCTTCGTTATACGGCATATATGTTTTCCTAGCGAGCGACATGTCCTCCCATGTCACGGGTGCCGTGCCCCCCGTCGACGGAGCCACCTGCTCCTAAAGGTCGCAAGCCACGACTTCGAATCTCAACGAAGCTCAACGCAAAAGGCGCGCTGCCTGCATCAACCGCAGACAGCGCGCCTTGTTCTGTTTGTAAGGGAAACTGCGCCCCGGTATTTCAGCTCAGAACGGGGCGCAGCTTCCCTCAGAGCCTTCTTTCGGAAACCATGTCCCATTCTGGGCGCGGATTCTGGGACACGCTTTCCGCAACGGGCCTCTCGCGGAAACTGCATCCCACTCTGGGCGGCCATTCCGGGACACAGTTTCCCAACGGCCCCTGTTTCGGAAACCACATCCCGTTCCGAGCCTTCAAAGCAGGACGCGGCTTCCCCGAGAGAGTATCGACTACTTGCCGTCGTCATCCTCGGCTTCTTCTCTTGCATAGAGCTCCAGCATGCGGCGGCGGTATTCGCGCACGGCGAGCTTGGCGCGCTCCAGGCGGCGACGCTCGCGCGGAGTCAGCTCGGACGGGTCAACCTCATCACCATAGGTCTTATCGGCAAGAAGATGCGCCGCGTCCACGATGCGGGCATCGATGTGGCCGCTCGCCGCCTCGGCGGAAAGACGCTCGGCAATCGTATCGAGCGTAGGCAGGCCCTCGAATACGCGACCGTGACCATGCGAGGTCAGCAGCTCGTGCTCGCGTGCGAGCAGGCTCGCCAAATCGTGATGGGCGCGCAGGATGTCGAGCGCATCGGATGGATGCTCGGCAACTTCTGCCACGGCGGCGACCGGCGCGGCGTCGACCACGCGGTAAAAGAGCTGCGCGAGCAATGGCATCAAGAACACCGTGATGGCACCGGCGGCAACCATGACCGACGCAATATCTTGCGACAGCGCGCCCGCGTTGACGGCAACGCTCGTAACGGCAACGATGATCGGCAGCGCCGTGGTGCAGTACAGGGCCACGGTAATGCGACCATACGCCGACACATCGCGCGTCGCAGGACAAATGCTCATGGAAATAAGAATGGGCACGGCACGAATAATCAACAACGCCACGATAAAGCCCACGAGCAGACCCGGGCGCGACGCCACGGCCGTCAGATCGATCTTTGCGCCCGATACGGTAAAGAACACCGGAATCAAAAAACCGTAGGCCAGACCGTCGAGCTTGGTCTCGAGCGTATGGTTGCCCTCGGGGATGATGTAGCGCAAGACAAAGCCGGCGGCAAAAGAACCCAACACGATGTCGAGATCAAAGACAGCCGAGAATGCCACGAGCGTGACCAGGATGAGCACCGTCAGGCGTACGAAGGTCTGCGACGTGGTATCGGCGCGCTCCTCGACAAACGCAAAGAAGCGGCTGCCGACGCGCTTGGAGCGGCTCGGGACCACGGCCAGCAACACGCAGACCACCGCAAACAAGCCAAGGATTACAAGCGTTTGGATGCCGGTGCGGGCAGACAGCAGCACCGACATGGCGAGCACAGGGCCGAGCTCGCCCCAAGTGCCATACGCGAGAATCGAGTCGCCCACGCGCGTGCCGGTGAGCGAGCGCTCACGCATGATGGGCACGAGCGTACCGAGCGCCGTAGAAGTGAGGGCAAGCGTCACGGCGATACCGTCGAAATGACTGACCGAGAACCACGGGGTAAAGCGCACGGCAAGCCAGGCGATACCAAACGTGACGACCCACGTCGCCAAGCCGTAGCGCCCCTCGACGCCCGTGATGCTCTTGGGGTCGATCTCAAAGCCGGCAAGCAGGAACAAAAAGGCCAGGCCCAGCTCGGACACGAGCGAGACCTCGGCGTCCACATGGATGACGCCGAGCATATGAGGTCCCAACACCGCGCCGAACACGAGCAAAAAGACCGTCTCGGGAACGGGTTTTCCGGGAATCGCCGAGGCGATGAAGGGGCTTGCAAAGGCCACAAGTGCGATGATGGCGAGCGAAACGAATGCCATGTGATGCCTTTCTCTTGTTTGCGC
>USOG01000228.1 GCA_900556365.1 uncultured Collinsella sp. | reverse complement strand
GAACATCGATGACAGAAGGAGAAATCGATGAGTAAGAAAGAATGCATCGCGATGCTCCTCGCAGGAGGACAGGGCAGCCGATTGGGGGCACTCACCCAAAAGATCGCCAAGCCGGCGGTTAGCTTTGGTGGCAAGTTCCGCATTATCGACTTCTCGCTCTCCAACTGCTCCAACTCGGGCATCGACACGGTGGGCGTTCTGACGCAGTATCGCCCCTACCTGCTGCATGCCTACGTGGGTTCCGGCGAGGCGTGGGATCTGGACAGCCGCGACGGCGGCGTGTCGATTCTGCCGCCGTACGAAACGCAGACCGGCGGCGCCTGGTATGCGGGCACGGCCGACGCCATTACGCAGAACCTGGACTACATCAAGGCCAACGACCCCAAGTACGTCCTGATTCTTTCGGGCGATCACCTGTATCGCATGGACTACCGCAAGATGCTCAAAACGCACATTGAGAACAACGCCGACCTCACGGTGAGCGTTATGCCTGTGCCGTGGGAGGAGGCCAGCCGCTTTGGCATCCTGACCACCGACCCCGAGGACGGCCGCATCACCAAGTTCACCGAGAAGCCCGATAAGCCCGATTCGAACCTCGCATCCATGGGCATCTACATCTTCTCGGCCGACGTGCTGATTGAGGCGCTCGAGGAGGACGCTCTTGACCAGCGCTCGAGCCACGACTTTGGCAAGGACATCATCCCCAAGCTGCTCGGCGAGAACAAGCGCCTGTACAGCTACGAGTTCCACGGCTTTTGGAAGGACGTCGGCACCATCGCCAGCTTCCACGAGACCTCGATGGACCTGCTGGGAAATAACCCCGAGTTCGATCTTTTCGACAAGCACTTCCCCATCATGTCCAACATCACCACGCGTCCGCCGCACTACATTGGTCCGGACGGCCGCCTGGACGATTGCCTGGTCTCCAACGGCTGCAAGATCTACGGCACCGCTCGCCACTCGATCCTTTCGACCGATGTCATTATCGAGGAGCGCGCCGTGGTCGAGGACTCCGTGCTGCTGCCGGGCGCGCACGTTAAGAGCGGCGCGCACATCTGCCGCGCTATTTTGGGCGAGAACTCCACGGTCGAAGAGGGCGTGAAGCTCGGCTCTGTCGATACCACCAAGGATACGGCCGTCGTTGGAAATGACGTCGTTATCGGGAAGGGGGAATGATCCGATGATCAATCGCAAGGCCATCGGTTATATCACCGCTAACTACTCTTCGACCTACGGCAGCGTGCTGCTCAAGGACCGCCCCATCGCGTCCGTTCCATTTTTGGGCCGCTACCGCCTGATCGACTTCCCGCTGTCCAACATGATGAATGCCGGAATCAAGACCGTCGGTGTCGTCATGCCGGGCAACTACCGCTCGCTGATCGACCACGTGGGCTCGGGCAAGGACTGGGGCCTGGACCGCAAGAAGGGCGGCCTGTTCATGGTGCCCGGCAACGCGTATGGCACCACCAAGGGCGGCATGCGCTTCTTGCTGCGCGACATCATCTCCAACAAGACGCTGTTCCAGCGCTCGGACAAGCCCTACGTTGTGATGATGGGCACCAACATCATCTTTAACATGGACCTCAACACCATCATCGACGCGCACGAGAACTCCGGTGCCCAGATGACCGTGGTGTACTGCAAGGCCACGCGCAACGTCGATGACGAGACTAAGCTCGAGATTAACGAGAACGGCCGCCTGACGGGCGTGAGCGCCGGCGTCGTGTACGGCGACAACGCCTCCATGGACTGCTGCATCGTCAACCGCGAGACGCTGCTCGAGATCATCGACCACTACCAGGCCGCCGATTATCTGGACCTGCTCGAGGCACTCCAGGGCGACTTTGGCAACATCGACGTGTGCAGCTACGAGTATAAGGGCGAGGTCGTGGGCGTGTTTAGCGAGAAGTCGCTGTATCGCCGCAGTATGGACCTGCTCGACCAGACCGTGGCCGACCAGCTCTTTGACCCCGAGCGTCCGATCCTGACCAAGGCTCACGACGTGCCGCCTTCGCGCTATGCGACCGGCAGCCACGCGTGCAACTCGATCATCTCGGCTGGCTGCATCATCAAGGGCACCGTGCGCAACTCGATCCTGTCGCGCGGCGTTGTGGTCGAGGAAGGCGC
>USOG01000227.1 GCA_900556365.1 uncultured Collinsella sp. | reverse complement strand
CATCCCACCGCCGACGAAATCTACAACGTCGTGCGCGCGCAGGATGACAAAATCAGCCGCGGTACGGTCTACCGCAATCTCAATCTCTTGGCCGACGCCGGCGAAATCCTCTCCATCAAGACGCCGGGCGGCAGCCGCTTCGATCGCACCGTCGAGCCGCATGCGCATATCATCTGCACCTCGTGCAGCCGCGTCATCGACGTACCACTCCCCTTCGATGCACAGCTCGACGCCAAAGCATCCGAGCAAATCGGCTGGCACGTCACGTCGCACTACACCATCTTCGAGGGTCTCTGCCCCGATTGCCGGTAGACGTTTGGAACATGCCTTAAAATCCACCTTTCCGCACTCTGCAACAAAAAGTAGATTTCTAGGTATGTCCCGAAAACTTACTCGGCGAGCAGACGACGCAGCTCTTCTTCGACCGTGCGCACGTAACGGACGCGGTCGTTGACGCCACGCATGGTGGGGTTGCAGCTCTCCATCAGATAGGGATGGCCCACGACGTTGAGCATGTCGCGATCGTTCTCATTGTCGCCAAAAGCCATCATCTCATCGGGCGAAATACCCAGGGCACGACCGTAATCGGCAAGCGCGGAGCCCTTGCCCGAACCGAAACCGATCAAGTCCGTCCATGCGGTTCCCGACGTCATCACTTCGACACGATCGCTAAAGAGGCGCTCGAAATGCTCCCGGGCTGCCGGATAATCCACCTCGGGCGTCTGGAAGCCAATCTTAATGACATCCTCGTCGATGTCCTCGGGACGGTCGACCACCGCCACATCGCAGTGGACCACATAGCGCAAATGGTCGACGAACGCATCGTTACCGCTCATGGCGTAGATGTGCCCCTCACACGAAAGGGTCACGTCGGTATGGGGATACGCAACCACGGCATTCGCGATAGCCATAGCAAGGCTACGCTCCATAGAGCGCTTGACAACGGCACGCCCCTCGCTCATCACCAGGGTTCCGTTTTCGCATACATAGGTGAGCTCATCGGCCACCGGGGCAAACAGGTAGCGCAAGCTCGCATATTGACGGCCACTCGCCGGCATAAACACGATACCGCGACGATGCAGCTCATCGATAAGCTCAAAGGCCTCGGAACGCAGCTCGCGCTCCCCCGGATGCAGCAACGTGCCGTCCAAATCGCATGCAATCAGTTTGATTCCCTCAAGACCCATATGCTTCCCCAAAGCCTCCTATCAACAGCAAGACGGACCTTGATTGGTCGCCCCTCAAAGCCCGCCTTGCGTATACACGCGCTTAGCCGCGCGTCTTTTTTACGATGGTAAAGTCGGGAGCCATGCTCACGACGGCCTCCGCCGCACTCGATGCAAAGCGCCGGTCCGCATCGAGTTCACGGGTAACCACCGAGAGCCGAACACCCTCGACGCCCCGGAGCATGCGGCCCAAAACAGGCTGCACCGGCGTATACATGCGCACGGTATGCTCGTCCGAATCGCCTCGGAAAAGCGGCGCGTGCATATTGCCGATCTCCCAGCACGCATGCGCGAGCGCAATCGGGTCCATGCGGTCGACTTCGACCAAATAAACCTCAGCGCTGCGCAGGCGCACGACAACCGCCACGGGCACCATGCCCGAACGGTCGACGGCGAGCACGTCGCCGTCGACAAAACGACCGCCGTCGGCAGTATCCAGCCGAACATCGACCGTGCGCCCCAGCTCCGTCACACCCACAAACGCGCGCGTATCAGCCTGGTCCCAATCGAGCAGCAGCTCGTCAACTTCAAAGACGCCGCCCAGCTTCCGGCGAAGCAGGAGTTCATAGGACGGATCGTTGAGATTTCCCAAGCATGTCGTCGAAACCAAGCGTTCAGGCATACTCTAACCCTCGACCTCGACGAGCTCGATATCAAAGTTGAGGTCCTTGCCGGCCAGCTCGTGGTTGGCGTCGAGCGTCACAGCCTCGGGCGTTACGTCGATGACCACGGCGGGAACGGGCATACCGCTCGGCGTGGACAGGAAAAGCTTCATGCCCTTCTCGATCTGCTCGATGTTGGGAACCTGTTCGGCCGGGAAGGTAATAACCATCTCGGGATTGTGCTCGCCGTAGGCATCGGCAGCAGGAATGTGCACGGTCTTCTTCTCGCCCACCTGCATGTC
>USOG01000226.1 GCA_900556365.1 uncultured Collinsella sp. | reverse complement strand
TCCTGCGGCTGCAGCACGTTAGTGAGCACGCGTGCCATGTCCTTGTCGATCTCGGAGTAATAGATGCCCGTGGCGACACCGATTAGATGATATTCGTGCAGGTCGGGATACTCGTTTTTACCGAGCGTCTTTACATCGAGGGTATCGATCTCGGGGTGCGCCTCAACGATGGCGTCCACGAGCTTTTTCGTATTGCCGTGGTGGCGCGAGGCGTAGAGGATGATGGTTCGCATAAGAAGGCCTTTCAGCTGTAATGACGTCAATGTCTGTATGGTACCCCGTTGCATGGCTGGGATACCGGACGCATCGATGAACGTGCGGGTTTGTCCTTTGGTTAGGGCCGAGACGGGTACTTGCGAGCAAAAGCAGTTGTTCGAAAGGATGGGCAATGGAATACGCTCTCTCCAACGATTCGATTTCTATTAAGGTGTCCACGGCCGGCGGCTCGTTTACCTCGATTGAGGTCGACGGTCGCGAGTATTTGTGGCAGGGCGATCCCACCGTGTGGTCCGGCCAGGCGCCGATTTGCTTCCCGATTTGCGGAGGCTTGCGTGACAACAGCGCCATGACGTTTGCCGGGCATCATGTAAAGCTCGCTCGCCACGGGTTTGCGCGCAAACAGGAGTGGAAGCTGCTGAGCCAGAGCGAGAACGAGCTGGCAATGTGCCTGGCTTCGGAGGATAACGCCGCGCTGCTGAGCGATTATCCGTATCCGTTTAAGCTTGTCGCCCGCTATACGCTCGAGGACGCTGCCGTGCGCGTTTCCTACGAGGTCACCAACGAGGGCACCGAGGACATGCCGTTCTTTATCGGCGGTCATCCCGGCTTTAGGTGTCCGCTCGATGAGGGCGAGGCCTATACGGACTACGAGCTGCGCTTTGAGAAGGACGAGGCTGCTGAGCTTTGCACTGCCGTCCCCTCGACTGGCTTGATTGACGTGACCAATCGTTCCAAGAACCCCATGGTGGGAAAGACGCTGCCTCTGTCACATGAGCTCTTCGATTTTGCGGAGACCATCTTTGACGTGCTCGAGAGCCGTCAGGTCACGCTTTCCAAAAAGGGCGAGGACAAGGGCGTCCGCCTGAGCTTTGAGGGCTTCCCATATCTCATTGTGTGGAGCAAGCCCGAGGGCGATTTTGTGGCGGTTGAGCCCTGGGGCGGCCTTTCGACCTGCTCCGATGAGGACGACGTGCTTGAGCATAAGCGCGGCTGCCTTGTCGCCAAGCCCAAGGAGACCGTCGTTCGCTCGTTCACGATTGAGATTCTGTAATTCCGTTTTGTCGACTCGTATCGCGAGGCACAAGGAGCCTGCGAGATAAGGAGCTAAAAATGATCCTCACCGTCACGATGAACCCGTCTGTCGATACGCGCTATCAGCTCGATGAGCTCATTATCGACGACGTCAACCGTGTGACGCCCGAAAAGACCGCCGGCGGCAAGGGCCTTAACGTAGCCCGCGTCCTTGGTCAGTTGGGCGACGACGTTGTGGCAACCGGCCTGCTTGGTGGTCATATGGGCGCCTATATGGCAGAGCTCATGGATGCCAACGGCATTAAGAACGATTTTGTGCCCATCAAGGGCGAGACCCGCATCTGCCTCAATATCCTTCATGCCGGCAATCAGACCGAGCTGCTCGAGAGCGGCCCGACGATTGCCCCCGAGGAGCTCGATGCCTTTACCGCCAAGTTTACCGAGCTTGCAGGTAAGGCCGACGTCGTCACCATCTCGGGTTCGCTGCCCCGCGGCGTCGAGGCGGACTACTACGCCAAGATCACGGGCATTGCCGAGAACGCCGGAGCCAAGGTGCTGCTCGATACCTCGGGTGCCTCTCTCGAGGCCGCCCTTAAGTCTGAAATTAAGCCCGAGCTGGTCAAGCCTAACCTGACCGAGATCAACGGCCTTTTGGGTACGAGCTTTACCACCGACGATGTGGACGAGCTCCGCGCCGCGCTCGCCTCTGATGCCCGCTTCTCCGATATCCCCTGGGTCGTCGTGTCCATGGGCGCTGCCGGCTCCGTTGGCTTCCACAATGGCCGTGCGTTCCGCGCAAAGACGCCCGATATCCCTGCCGTTAACGCCACGGGCTCTGGTGACTCCACTATCGCTGGCTTCGCGCATGCCATTGCTGCTGGCGCAGACGACGA
>USOG01000225.1 GCA_900556365.1 uncultured Collinsella sp. | reverse complement strand
AAGAGGAATGCGATCATAGCGGGAACGGGACCGCCGCCCACGACCATCCAGTCGCCGACCTGCAGAACCCAACCGGTACCGATGATGGCACCGAAGCCGATGGTGAAGAAGTTCCAGAGCGAAAGCGTTTTCTTCATGCCGCCGTTATCCTCGACTGCAACTTCTGCGTTCTTGTCCGCCATTGTTCCCCTCCTTTCCTGTTTGACGCCCTTGGCGTCACCCCTTGCGCGGTCCGTTTTGCCGCGCGCTTTTATTCCATGGCTTTAAGATACGGCCTTGGCGCAGCAGCGCCGCTCGCAGCTCGACCGAAGGCAGAACTGCAAAACGAGCGGCGCCGTTTTTGGGACGAACGGCGGGAGACGTCATTCGTCTTGGACGCTTTCATCTTGTCTGCTTTTGAATACCTGTTGCCGTGACGTTTGGCGCGCGGCGCGGCAACGTTCATACCATTTGTCAGGCTTTTGGCGCACATACCCATGTGTCGTGCATCTTTTTATGTAGGATAGACAAGTTACACATGAGGCAAGGTGATTCGAATGGCATACGGATACAATGACGGCGACCAACGGCCACAAAGCGTGCGCCTTGCCGGCCGCACCACGCCAACGCCCAGAAGCACCTCCGACAACGACAACCCGCAGCGCCCCCAAGAGCAGCCCGAGGCTTCTTCGCGGCAACAAAGCCGTACCGCGCAGCAGTCAGACCGCGTGAGTACGAGCACACGCCAACGCCAGACCGACACATCGCAGCCACGCCGCTACGATCGCCGTAAGACCGACTACTACGTCAAGCGCTCCTTTTCGCGACCTCAACGCGATCGCGGCAATTCCGCCCCTCACCCCGCGTCGCTTACCACAAGCCACACGCTTCCGGCCCGCCGCCTACGTCTTGCGCTTTGCTCCATCGCCGCCTGCCTCGTCTTTGTGTTTTTGGGATCCTGTATCTCCCACGGATCAGCCGGTCTTGAGCCCATTGCCGAGGACAAGCTGCTTAAAGCTCCCGTCGCGCCCGGTTACTCCTTTGCGTTCTCGACCCCACGCTCGCAATGGCAGGCCGGCACCATGCCCCACATCTACCAAATTGACCCCGCATGGTCGGAACTGCCCTATGCCGGCGGCACTATTCGCGAAAACGCTTGCGGTCCCACCTGCCTCACCATGGTCTATATCTTTAAGACCGGCCACACCGATAAGACGCCGGTCGATATATGCGCACTGGCCGAAGTCGGCAACTACGCCCCCACTGGTGCCACCGAGTGGTCGTTTATGACAGGCGGTGCATGGCAGCTGGGGCTCAACGGAACACAGCTCTATAACGATCGCGAATCGATTACCCAAGCACTTCGCTCGGGTGCGCCCGTCATCGCCGCAGTGCGCCCCGGTACGTTTACCAACGTAGGCCACTACATCGTGCTCTACGGCATCGACGATGCCAACCAGATTGGCGTCTACGACCCCAACTCGGCCAGCCGCAGCGCCCGCCGCTGGGGCGTCGTGGAGGTCCTCAACGAAGTCGAAGCCATGTGGGCCTACTACTAGTCATTGGGGACAGACTTAAATGAGTGGTCATTGGGGACGCTCTTGTTTGACTAGTCATTTAAGAACGTCCCCAATGACTAAGAACGTCCCCAATGACTAAGAACGTCCCCAATGACTAGGTGAATAGCAAAAGCCCCGCAGTCGGAGCGGACTGCGGGGCTCATGAAGAGAGGCTAGTTTGCGGGCGCTTTGCCTGGCGCCCACCAGAGAGGCGACAGAGTAGAGACTACTCGTGGATGCGGGTACCGGAGAGGCCGGCCATGGTCTCGGCAGCCTTGTCCAGAGCGCCGATGATGCAGGTGCGGCCCTTGCGGGAACGGGCGAACTTGATGGCAGCGCGGACCTTGGGCTCCATCGAACCCTTGCCGAACTGACCCTCGTCGGCCAGGCGCTCGGCCTCGTCGGCGGTGAGGTCCTCGAGCTCCTCCTGGTTGGGCTTGCCAAAGTTGATGGCGACATGCTCAACGGCGGTCAGTAGGAACAGAACGTCGGCGTCGCAGTCCTCGGCCAGCAGCTCGCCGCCCAGGTCCTTGTCGATGACAGCGGGAACGCCCTTGTAGCAGCCCTTGTTCTCGTAGTCGCGGACGACGGGGATGCCGCCGCCACCGCAGGCGATGAC
>USOG01000224.1 GCA_900556365.1 uncultured Collinsella sp. | reverse complement strand
CACACCACCATGGACACCGAGGACGACGTCTTTGAGCACAAGGTCAACACCATTACGCTGGCGCCGGGCGAGACGGATGTCCGCAGCTTTAGCGTCACTTTGCTCTAGAGGTTCCGCCGTTCTGACGAACGGCGGACCGGTCGACGCTGCGCGCCGCCCAGGGCGACAATTTGTCATTCAAAAGGCAGGGCATGACCAGAAGGTCTATGCCTTGCCTTTTTCATGCCTAGTCGTTGGGGACGTTCTTGTTTGACTAGTCGTTTAAGAACGTCCCCAACGACTACCAATCGTTTTCAGTTCGTAAACTTGCATATATGCATTTATATATGCATTTGCTGGAGGTAGCGCTGAGCGGTATCCTGTTAAGTCGTCAGCATACGATTCAACAGGGAAGGCAGATTATGCATTCTCCCCAACAGCGCGGCATGCAGGCCCAGCCGATATGCAGCCGTCGCATCTTTTTGGGTAGCGCTCTCGCTGCGAGCGCTTCCGTCGTCGCCGGCGCGCTCGCCGGCTGTCAGCGCCCGTCCACGCTCAAGGTGGTTCAGCCCACGACGGGTGGCGGTCGCGATGACCTGTCCGATTCCGTGATCGGCAAGGATAAGATCCGCATCGGTATGGAGGCAGCCTACGCCCCGTACAACTGGCAGGTTTCCGAAGCCAGTGAGTACACCATCCCCATCGACAACGTGCAGGGCGCCTATGCCGATGGCTACGACGTGCAGATCGCCAAGATCGTCTGCAAGGCCCTCGGTGGCGAGCCCGTTGCCGTCAAGCAGAGCTTCTCGGGCCTTATCGATTCGCTCAACAACGGCCAGATCGACCTCATCATCGCCGGCATGAGCGCTACGCCCGAGCGCGAAGAGTCCGTCGGTTTTTCCGACCCGTACTTCATTGGCTACTTTGGCCTGTTCGTAAAAGAGGGCTCGCCCTACCAAAACGCCACCAAGCTCAGCGACTTTAGCGGTGCCACGGTGCTCGGCCAAAAGGACACCATGCTCGATACCGTCATCGACGAGATCCCGGACGTTGTGCACAAGAACCCGGTCGATTCGGTTCCCACGGTGTTTTCGAACCTGCTGCAGGGCACGTGCGACGCCGTGACCTACAACACCGAGAACGAGAAGGGCTATATGGCCCAAAACCCGGGTATCGTGCCGATCCATTTTGCCGAGGGCGAGGGCTTTAAGCAGGAGGTCGCGGCAAATGTCGGTTGCCGCAAGGGCTCGGACAAGCTGCTTAAGCTCATCGACAAGACACTCAAGGGCATTAGCCAAGAGGAGCGCGACCAAATGTGGGACGCGTGCCTCGACCGTCAGCCGGCATAGGGAGGCAGCATGAAAACCATTAATCGCCTGGCCTCCTTTATCAAGGCCGACCACCGTTATGTATACCTGGGCACGAGCGTTATCGCGGCGCTCGGCCTGGCGTTTAGCCAGCGCAACCCCACGCCGCTGAGCTTCTTGGCCCCCACGGGCGTGTTCCAAGATTGCCTTTGGGCGATTCTTTGGGCCTGGCTCGTCGTGTCGGCGGCGGCGCTGGTCACCAAGCTCATGCACTGGAACGACTATCGCGAAACGTCGCCGTTCGCCTCCGAGCGTTGCCGTCGTGGCGCACGCCTGGGCAGCTACGTCGTGGTCGCCATCGCGGCGATCTTTTTCGTGGACCGCTGCGTCATGTCATTTATCGACCTGGTACAGGTGAGCATTGTCTCGGATTCCAACCCCAGCGACTTTTTGTCGAGCCTGGTCTACATGACCTACAAGAGCGGGGACTTCTTTATCCGCGGTATCGAGATCACCATCGCGCTTGCCACCTTCGGCACCGTCATCGCATTCTTCCTGGCACTGCTTTTTGTGTTCCTGCGCATTCAGACCTTCGATCGCGTGGACAACGACCTGGTGCGCTTCTTTAAGAGTATCGGCCGCGGCTTTGCGACCGTCTACTCCACCATCGTGCGCGGCACGCCCATGATGGTCCAGGGTCTGCTCATCTATTACGCGGGCTTCACCGTTTTGCGCGGCATGGGCTTCGAGACCGCTCAGGCCAACCAGATTTGGAGCACTTTCACCGCCGGCCTCGTTACCATCTCGCTCAACTCCACCGCCTACATGATGGAGGTCCTGCGCGGCGGCATCGAGTCCATCGATCTCGGCCAGGC
>USOG01000223.1 GCA_900556365.1 uncultured Collinsella sp. | reverse complement strand
CGGATTCGCGCCTCAGGACTCAGCGCAACGCGTTGCGCTGAGTCCTGAGGCTGTTGCAATGAAAATGAGAATCAAGGTCGCATATGTAAGCGCTCATCCGCACGAGGTGGTCGGGCTGTCCGTCCGCGGTCTTGCCGATGTCACGTTCTCCTCGCCCTCGAGCATTTTGCGCTTTTGCAAGCGTTTGGGTTTTGCGGGCTACAAGGAGTTCCAGCGCGAACTGATTGCCGAGCTGGCGCTCTTAGGTGACAAGAAAGACGTAGCCCTCGAGGACATCTCCATGGATGACAGCGTCGAACGTATCGTGGGGAAGGTGATGAAAAGCAACGTGCGCACGATTGAGGCGACGGCGCGAACGCTCGATTACACCGTCTTGGAGCGATGCGCGGCCCGTCTTAAGCGGGCACGCGCGGTCAATCTGTTCGGTATTGGTGCCTCTCGTTTGGTCGCGCACGACCTGGCGCAAAAGCTCATGCGTGTCGACAAAGAGTGCCATCTGTACGACGACTGGCATGATCAGCTCTTATGTGCCAAGAACATGCATGAGGGCGATATGGCAATCGCCTTTAGCTACTCGGGCTTGACGCAAGAGGTGCTGGACTGCACCGCCGAGGCTCAACGTCACAACTGTCCCGTCGTGGCCGTTACCAAAGTAGATGGATCATCCAAGCTTGCCACCATGGCCGATGCCGTGCTCGGCGTCGCTGCGAGTGAACCCTTGGTCCGCAGCGGTGCCATGGCTTCGCGTATGGCCCAGCTTATGGTTGTCGATGCCCTGTACGCTGCTTACGTTGCCAGCGACTACGAACGGGCGACGCATGTCATTAAGCAAAACTACATCGAGAAACAGGAAAGATGAGGTGAATGAAATGCTCGATTTAACAAAATTCACGACCGAACAGCGTAATCAAAGGTCAATGGACCTCGATACGATGACATCGCTGCAAATCGTCACGACGATGAACGATGAGGATCTTCGTGCCGTCCAGTCGGTCACGAAAGTGTTGCCCCAGGTTGCCACAGCAATCGACTGGGCTGCTGAGACACTCGAGCGCGGAGGGCGCGTCTTTTACATGGGCGCAGGCACCAGCGGTCGTCTGGGCGTACTCGACGCTTCGGAGTGTCCGCCCACGTTTGGCGTGTCACCCGATCTGATTGTCGGGCTCATTGCCGGAGGCGAGACGGCGTTTATCAAGGCTGTCGAAGGTGCCGAAGACAGCGAGGAGCTTGGCGCGAGCGACCTGCGGGAGCGTGGGCTCTCGGACAAGGATCTTGTCGTTGGCCTGGCGGCAAGCGGCCGTACTCCTTATGTGGTGGGCGGACTTGTGTACGCCAAGGCAACTGGGTGCAAGACCATTGCAATTGCCTGCAACCAAGGGTCGAAGATCGGGGAGAGGGCAGATCTTGCCATTGAGCCCGTGCCCGGTCCCGAGGTGCTGACCGGCTCAACGAGGCTCAAGGCGGGAACGGTTCAAAAGCTCATTCTCAACATGATTTCGACCGGTGCCATGGTCAAGATCGGCAAGGTATACCAAAACCTGATGGTCGATGTGCAGCAGACGAACGAGAAGCTGGTGGTGCGCGGGCAGAACATCGTGATGGAGGCGACCGGCTGCACGCGCGAGCGCGCTGTTCAGGCGCTTGCAGATGCCGGCGGCCACGTAAAAACCGCTATTGTCTCGATACTGCTGGACTGCGATGCCGAGCAGGCTACGGTAGCTCTTGAGCGGGCGCGAGGCCATGTCCGTGCTGCGGTGAGTGGCCATGAGAAAAGCAATGCCGATGCCCAATAGGTGCGCGGCGCGAGCTGATATGACATCCAGACGAGATACCCAATACAAGGAGGAGTTATGACGAACAAAGAGCTGGCTCAAAAGCTGCTGGACCTTTTGGGCGGTAAAGACAACGTGCTGGCAAACGCGGCGTGCATGACGCGCCTGCGCGTGACCGTCAAAGACGCGGGCAACGTCGACACGGAGGGCATTAAGGCACTCGACGGCGTGATGGGCCTGGTCGAGGACGACACGATGCAGATCGTGCTGGGTCCGGGCAAGGTGAATAAGGTGCTCGAGGAGTTCTCCAAGCTCACCGGCCTTGCGAAAGGCGTTGCTGACGAGAGCGTGGTTGACGCTGCGGCCACAAACAAGGCCGCGCAGAAGGCCAAGTACGAGTC
>USOG01000222.1 GCA_900556365.1 uncultured Collinsella sp. | reverse complement strand
AGGTCAGAAGTTCAAATCTTCTAACGCCCACCAAATGTTCGCAGCTCAGAGGCTATGTCCTCTGGGCTGTTTTGTTTTATGTCGCCAACTCCGCTGGCAGCTCCAACCGTCATCGCACCGTAACATCAATTCACCTGACGAATGGCAGCCAAACAAATTCAATACCCCAACATCAACAATAGCCAGGCACAAAACTGCGCCGCAAGCTGCTCCAGCCGCCCAACTGGCCAAAAGCCGACCATCTACTTGCCGATCTATCCATCGGCATAACCAATCGGCCCGCACCGCAACTTCTCAGCAAAACGCCGCGATGCCTGCGCCCTGCGGTATCCTTGAGCCACTTGCACCTGCAGCACCAAGGAGCCGCCATGCGCACCGAGCTCGATGTCCCCTTTTCGCACAAAGAAGAAGCCAAGGCGCTGGGCGCCAAATGGGACCGGACCAAGAAGGTCTGGTATGTACCCAGCGGCGTCAACCCCGAGCCCTTTGCCGAGTGGCTGCCCGGTGTTGACCGATCCGACCCCTCAGCGCCGTATATATATCTAGTACTGGGCAAGCGCGAGTGCTGGAAGTGTCACAAAGAGACCTCGGTCGCGGCCTTCGGCATTCCCTATCGAACCGATAACGACGAGAGCGTCGCCATCGCGCACGCGCCCAACGAAGCCGGGCACATTGCCATCGACACGGCCAATGCCAACGCACTCGCCATCGTGCCCACTCTTGGCTGCGTGCCGGGCGAGATCCGCGACTATCTTTCTAAGCGCTGCGGCTACAAGCCCGTAGGTGCGCGAGCCTCCAAAGCCCCGTCGCTCGGCAACACGTGCACCAGTTGTGACGCGCTGCAAGGCAGCCGCTATCTGTTCGAAGAGCCCTCGTCCCCGTTTGCCCTCACTGCCATCAACAAGCTGCCGGCACTGGAGTTTGTGCGCGTCGAAGTTGCCGGCGTCTTTGGCGTCCCGGCCACGCGCACCGACTTTGACCAGGCGCTCTTTACCTGGGCACGCGACCATCACGCCGAGTTCCACAAGCAGCTCGGTGAGGGGATTTATTTGTAGGGACGGAGAGGCCTTCACAGTCAGCTCCTCCGCATCACCTATCCCTCGTCGCCGGCGTCGTACACGATATCGAGGCCACAAACAGGGCATTTCTCCGGATACACCGGCATATGAACGCCTGTCCGTTTTCTCACTTCGTCGCTGAGCCTGTCGCGCGCATCGATGAACCGAATGTCGAGACACGGTATTTGCGAGCCGCAGCAAGGGCAGGCGACGACAAACGACCCGCGATCAACCTCTACGCTCGGAAACATATTGTTGTCGATAAGGGCACACGGCAGTTTTCCGTACTTCCCCATCGCAATATCGCCTCGCCAGCTCATACACGCTCCCCTCTCGCTATACAAAACAGGAAGAGCATGCACCGGCGGGCATGCGCGAGATTGCATCGCCACGCGATCCGATCAAACAACACGATCGTCAAAGAATGCCAAAGCCAAATACGCTAATACGGCAGAAGCCCCGCCTTTTCACGCTTCTTTTCCGAGCGATCGAACTCAATGCGATGGGCCTCAAGAAACACCGTATTGGGTCGCCACTGACGCTCATTCGGCTGCCTTAGCGTCGCGCCCGCAAAGGAAGCGTAGTCGGTCTTATCCAGCAGGTACGATCCGCACAGCCGATATTCGCCGCAAACAGGCTCAAACGAAATCAGGTGAGCATCAAATAGGGAATGAAGGTCGCGCCGAAGCAGAATGCCGTTGCTGGCAACCTGCGATCTGGGTCCCGAGTAATTCTCGATATGTGCAGCCTCCAGAGCTTCGCTGACGCCGCAGTCCGACACCGCGCAACGGCCGTCATAGGCGGCAACGAGCTGCTTGCGGAACCATTGCTGCCCCAATCGCTCGCGCCTTAACGCATAGCGGACCTTTTCGTCGTCGGTCGCACCCTGTCCGGCAAACTCAATATCGACGGGCATGTGCTTCAGATAACTCATATCGGACGCAAAACGAGGGTCCGGTCCGCCTTTATGAACAGGACCGTGTAGAACAAACCATCCGTTTTCGGGCTCGAACCGCTCAACAAACGCAAGGCCGAGCACCTTATAGCCCACCTCGGTTGCAAATATGACTCCGACTGGAACGCCACATTCCATGCAGTTGAGCATTTTACGGTTGTAATT
>USOG01000221.1 GCA_900556365.1 uncultured Collinsella sp. | reverse complement strand
GGCGCCGCCGTGAGCTCGGTCATCACCGTTGTGTCCTCGCAGGTCTACCGCCACTTTATCTCTGCCAGCGCCGAAGCAATCAAGGGCACGCATGCCGCTGTCGACTACCCTGCCGGCGCCTACGAGCCCGTTGAGCCCGATGTCGAGGAGCACCTAGGTGGCGCCGCGACCACGCAGGAAATGCGCCGGGTTGCGGGACGCGCGACCACGGCGCGCGTCGCCCCTAACAGCCTGCGCGCCAAGGCCGCGGCAGAGCGCAGCCAGACGCAAAAGAAGGTCATCGTCTTCTCGATCGCCATCGCCATCGTCGCGGTCATCGCCTGCACCGGCGCCATCCTTATAACCACCGCCGGTGAGGGTCTGGGCGAGCGCCCCGAGCCAATCCTTTCGTCGCGCACGACCGAGAGCGATGCAAATGGCAACACCCAGTCGCAAGATCAGCAGGCACAGGCGGACGGCACGCAAGACAGTTCTACCTCTGCCAATTCGTCCTCGAACACCCAAAGCCAATCGCAGGGCACCGATTCCTCTACGGCCAACAGTGGCGCGCCGTCCGGCACGACCGACTCAAGCCAAACGACTGACGGTTCGCAGCCGAGCACGGGCGGCCAGACGAGCGACACCGCTTCGGGAACGGGCACAGCAGACAGCAGCAACACCAACAGCTCGAACAGCTCGAGCGGAACCGCGTCCGGCACGGCATATGACAACTCGAGCCAAGGCACGGCATCGGGCAACTAAGCACATTTGCCTCTCATAGATAACCGACCTGTACAACGGGCGCGAATCGAAAGCGGTTCGCGCCCGTTTACCTTGGGCGACGAGATGGCAAGCCCCGTGCGATGGTAAGATGCTTTGGTGTGTAAAGAGGAGATTTGCCATGAGCAAGACAATAGTTAAGCCCACACTATCGCTGGGCAACCACATCTATCTGTATCGCCTGCTGCGCGATGCGATTGGGTGCGGCAAGCAAACGTTTATGACGCAGGTCGAGGAGGCACTCGCCGCCGGCGACATGGCCGCTTATGACCTGGGCTTTGAGTCCACGCGCGAGCTGCTCGAGGAGCTCGACGACTGCATTAAGCTGACCGTCTTTAAGGGCGGTCGCCTGTATGCCACCGTCATCGCCAACGAGGTCTGGGATGCCGCCCTTGCCAAAGGCGAGGACAAGCCCAAGGCTGCCAAGGGAGCCAAGCAGTCCTATAAAAAGAAAAAGCGCGGCGAGAAGGACCTCAAGGCCGTGCGTCCCAAGCACGTTAAGCGTCCCGAGCCCGAAGCCATGGTTGACGCCGCGCCGGAACCCGAGCCCGAGGCAGAGATCGAAATCGCTATTGAGGTAACAGCAGAAGCCGAAACCGAAATCGCCACCACGATCGATTCCAAAGTCATATCCGAGCAGGAAGCCACTGCGGAACTCGACGAGGCTCCCAAGCCGACAACCGAAGAAGCCGCCAGCCAACCTGAGACGCCTGCGTTCCAAAACAGCGACGTCTTTGGCGACGAGGCCGAGTGCGATCAGTCCGGCGAGCCCGCCGATCAAGACACTACCGAGTCGGTGCCGGAGCCCGAGACGCCGCAGCCCGCCATCTCGCTCACGGTCGTCTATGACCCCGAGAACGCCAACGCCGGCATCACCACCATGGCGTCCACGCCCATCGAGGCAAAGCCGATCGTCGAGAACGAGAACGCGACGCAGGTTGAGGTTGAAACTGCAGCTGCAGACGCGCCCGTCACCGTGGAGCCCGCAGATTCCACAATCAAGCCGGAAGCGACACCGGAGCCCGCACCCGTCATCGAGTCCGTACCCACCTCTGCTTGCGACCAAATTCCCGCACCTGCACCGGCTTCGGTACCCGCGGCGGCCCCAACCCCCACACCTGCAGCGCCCGCCATCCCCGAGGACTTCCCCATCGATTTCGCAACCGAGGTCTTCTGCCCCGGCCCATTGCTACACCAGCTGTCGACCTATCTCCCCTACGGCGCCGACACCCTCGGCATTGTCGGCGAGTACTACTGGATCGCCCGCGAGCGCGATACCATCGAGGCCGCGCGAAACCGCGCAAGCTTCCCTCTGCGCTACACGCAGGCCGGCGAGCGCCACGAAGTCACCGTGCGCATCCGCCGCAACACCACCGGCGGTCTCGGAGCCGCCTGGACCATCGATAAAGTCGAAGAACCCGAGCAGTAACGACAAACGGCTCAAATCCAAATCAGGAT
>USOG01000220.1 GCA_900556365.1 uncultured Collinsella sp. | reverse complement strand
CCCTGCCTTCTGTGTCGTATACAATCCGTGCGTTGCGCGGAATAACGGGTGTTCCCACCAGCTGACCTGGTATTTGACCCCACACTTGCGCACCGGGGTGTTTGCTCGGGAGGCCGTAGCCACCTTCACGACTGGCCCGCTCGCCCGCGAGGCGGTATTGCCCCAAAGAAAGTAGAACGGACGGTGCGGCTTACATCTAGGACGCGCCATGATCGCGCCGCGCGCACGCGGTCGCTTACGTGGATCCCTTTGACCGCGTCTGTCTTGGACTAGGATGGACATTTCGTCCGTCCGCAACCACAGCCTGGCAGGAACGTAGCGCATTATAGCTAAGTTCAAGCTAAAGTTTAAGGTTAGGGGCGCCATTCGCACCGTGAGCACAGATTTTGCAGGTCGGAGCGGACCATTCGTGCCCCCATGAAGCCCGGAGCTCCCCCTACGGGGAGCTCCGGGGCACCCGTCTCAGGGTGCCGTGGCCAAAAAATAGCAAATATGAGTACTGCTACCAAATTAGTGGCAGACAATTTTGGCCTCTCGGACAGATTTTGCGCTCAGTGTCGCCAACCTGATGCTTAGTTATTCTACATTTGTTTATTATCTTCTTACTTTACGACGCCTCCGAGTCCTAAATTCCTTGATTTTGCTGTTACTGATTTAGTGACAGTACTCATATTTGCCATATTTTGGCCAGGGCATATGATTAACCCCCTATTTTCGACGCGAATTAGACCGGCTTAAGCCCAAAACACGCCCGCAGCGTGTTAAGCAACGCCTCTTGCTTCTTCCTGCGGGCATCGACACGATTCCGGTACCGCTTTCGCATACGCTGGTGGATGCGCCATGCGAGCGCTTCCATCGCTTCCATGTCGCAGAGCATTTCGTTGTTGACCGTCGCGACCTCGATTCCCATAGTAATCAAGCCCGTGTTGCGTTTTTCATCATGGATACGCCCCCTCCGGGAAGAATGGCCCAGCTCACCGTTGTATTCCAGGTCAAACCGGGCTTCTTCCTGATACGCATCGCAAACTGCATGCGGCATCCCCGAGATTGCCTGCGCGCGGTCATCGAACTCGATCTTGTAGTCGGTCTTAAAGGGACCGCAGGCAAATCCGCCATAGGAAAACGGAAGCGAAAACAAAGCGAGCATGATGCACTCCATGGGCGAGAGCAGGTTTTCTGACAGGTAGGGACACAGACGCAGCAGCTGTTTGGCCACATTCCCCTTGCATGCCGCAAGGTAATCTGCCAGGCGATCGGGCGTCAGCACCGGCTCGACTTCAAAGTAGCCCACGTCTGCCGGTTGGTCCTTGTCCTTTGCAAGTCTATTCGCAACAGGCGAGGTATAGGGAGGTAGATACTTCCCGCGATCGCTCAGTGAAATCTTGGAACACAGTTCCTGGGCCAGAGCAAACGCCTGGATACAGCCGACCTCGCGGGCGACGGCAACACAAAGGGCCTCGGGAGATAGGCTGTACACCCCCGATTCCACCTCTAGAATCGAGCCGGCAGGCAACCCGGAACACACGGACCAGCCCACGCCAGACATGCGGCGGCGCTGTGCCGCAGATCCCACCAGCAAGCACAGATCTTCTTGCACCTCGCCGCTTTTGGCTCCAATTCGCACCAGGTCGGAAAGACAGATATCCTCGGCCGAAGGTGATGACGTACACAGCACGCGGCGCTCCTCCTCGGGCTCAAGGTCCTTCCAGCCGATGTAGCCCATCTGCCGGCGCTCGGCTCGAATCATACGCAACGCCGAGGCGCCCGTCAGGATCACGGAAGCCGCTAGCTGCTCTTTTGTCGGTTTGTTGCACTGCCTGATTGTTACCGCCACACGAATCACCCCTACCAAACGCGTGCGATAGCAAGGCCATCAACGGCCGCGGCACCGGCGCGTTTGAGTTCCGCCGAAGCCGCTGCCATCGTCGCACCCGTGGTGATAACGTCGTCGATAAGCAGCAGGCGGCGGCCCCGCACGTCCTCAAAGGTCTCGTACATGCCTCGGGCGCGTTCACGGCGTTCTTCACGACCGAGTTCACGCTGGTCGCCATGGCCGTACTTAACGAGGGCGTCGAGCAGCGGAACACCCGACAGCTCGCAAAATGGGCGCGCGATGGCTTCCATATGATCGAAGCCTCGCCGCCGAAACGCCGCCGCCGTCGCGGGCACAAACACCACCGCATCGGCACCGGACAACACACCGCCATAGCGATCGGGTGCCGCGACCTGGGCATGTAAGGCGGT
>USOG01000219.1 GCA_900556365.1 uncultured Collinsella sp. | reverse complement strand
CCGCCCACCGAGAACGGCAGATCCACGTCGCCGGTGTTGGTGACGGCAAAGGTCTGCGTGAGGGTGGCGTCGCCGGTCAGGGCATAGGTCATGTTGAGCTTAAAGTGGAACGGAAAGGCCTTGAGCGACTCGGGCGTGTCGGTGATCTCGTACGTTACCGAGGAGCCGTCCTCCGAAACCTCGACCAGCTTGTGCTCGACGATGCGTGCGAGTCCGTGGCGCGGCATCTCGCAGGTGCCGGCCGCAGACGTCGCCGTGTTGTTGCGCAGCGAGCCCACAATGGGGAACAGGATGGGCGCATGCTTGCCCCAAAAGGCGGGGTTACCCTGCCACAGATACTCGTTGCCGTTGAGGGCAAGGCTCGTGAGCTGGGCACCCATGGAATCGATGGCCGCGGTGAGGCCACCGCGCTTGATGGTAGTGACAGTAGACATGCTACTTCCTCCAAAAGTAAACAATAGTGTCGAGGGCTATTGTCCCACTCTTGGCGGCGAGACGGGACGGCAGGCGATTATTGAGTAGCCATAGCGGAATGAGTGGCGAGCGCCTACTGGGCATCCACGTAAAGGTCAAACCCGCCCTGCGGTGTGGTGTCGACCGTGTCGGGCGCCTGTGAGTTAAAGCTCACGGGGACCATGCGCTTTGAGGCACGGAAGCGCGTGCCGTCGGTGGCGACGGGCGGCTCGTCGACCGTGAGCTCGTAGTCACCGGGCTTGAGTTCGATACCGTCGCCAGCGGAGTTGACGTATTGATACTCGTCAATCATCTGTCCTTTGAGCGTGCGCCCCACGATGTGGATGAGCATTTGGCTGTCGCCGCGCGCGGTGTCCCACGTCGCGCCGTCCTTGACCTCGACCGACACATGAACCGAGCGCGTGCGGCTGAGCGATTGCTCGACAGACATCTCGACCTTGGCGGCGTCTTGACGCTGCTGCTCGACATGGCTCCAAACGCTACCGATTGCCGAGCATGCGATAACGCCGGCCATGAAGGCGATAAGGATGGGGCCAAGCAGAGAGCGACGTCCTGCATCTTCCTCGCGAGACAGATTGGGGCGACGTGTGGGCGCGGGCGCCTGGGCACCCTGCGAGGGCACGTCGAGAATACTGAAGGATGCCGTGCTGTCGGGATCGATGGTGTGACGCGGCTGCGGGGTCTTTGCCGGCGAGATCGACATGTCGGCTGGCTCGCCGAGCGTGGCCGTAGCGTCGGCCTTGGCCTCGTCTGCCTCGGCCTGGGCCCAAGCTTGTTCGAAGGTCAGAGGCTCGACGGGGTCGAGGGCGGCGTCCGAGTCGGCGGCGACGTCGTTGCCGGTCTCGTCCTCGTCGATCGACACGTCACGCGGCGTGGGCTCGTCCCACTCCTCGTCCGGAGCCTCACCCTCGCTATACCACCATTCAAAGTTATCGATATCCATACGGGGCGCCCCTTAGGCCTCGCAAATAAACACTTGCTAGCCTTATACCCCCAGACGGCACGGCGGCTCGCCGGCACAGATAGGAAAACCATCACAACATTCGACGCTTTTCCTCGTTTTCGAGATTTTCATCGAATGTTGTGACGGTTTGGGCGGCAGCCACGCCGCGAATGTGACAAAGAGACTGTCCCTTTGTCACATTCTGTTAGAGTTGCAGGGATTGAATCCCGCTTATTCATGCGACATTGGAGTGACAACCTTGACCGCCGCAACCACGCCTAAAAGTAAGCCAACCGCCGCCGCGCTCTCCCCCGCGCGCACCAAGCTCTGCCTGGCGCTGCTCGTGCTGTTGGGATTCTCGCTCGGCTGCTCCGAGTTCGTGGTCATCGGCATCGAAAGCGACTTGGCAACGGAACTCGGCATATCACTTGCCACTGCGGGCCAGCTCATCAGCGTGTTTGCGCTCGTCTACGCTATCGCGACGCCGGTGCTCGCGCTCAGCACGGGGCGATTCCGCCGCTACCAGCTGCTCGTGTGCTATAGCGTCGTCTTTGTGCTCGGCAACCTGGTCATGGCGTTGGCTCCCAACTTCCAGGTGCTGTTTATCTCACGCATTGTCCTGGGCTCTGTCTCGGGTGCGCTGCTCGCCGTGGGCGTGACGTACATCCCTGAGCTGCTATCCCCGCAGCAAACCTCACTTGCCATCTCGGTCGTGTACGGCGCGTTTTCCGTGGCGATGGTCTTTGTGACCTCGATTGGCAAGTTTGTGGCCGACACACTCGATTGGCACGTGGCCATGTACGGCACGCTGACCTTTGCCGTTTTGATCTGTAGCGCGCTCGTGGCGTTTATGCC
>USOG01000218.1 GCA_900556365.1 uncultured Collinsella sp. | reverse complement strand
TTGTCGTCCACGGTCTCGCCGCGACGCAGAGCCTCGAGTATGTTCAAGATAATCTGTTCCATGACCCCATTGTAAAGGCAAAGGCGCCGGAGCCAATCTCGGCTTCGGCGCCTTCATCAAACAGCGCGTCTATGGTTTATAAGTCTTCGATAACCACCCGTCACTCTGAATCAAACGACATGTCACCCGAATCGACTTCAAAACGATACGTGGCAGACTTGTCACCGTTATCGAATTCAAGATTCAAAATGGTCTCGCCGTCGTAGCCAAGCGGAAGGAAATCGCTCTCGAAGTCGCCGCTGCCCAAGGTGAGGCTCGCCTTAAAGCCCGTCGAGTTCGGAACCGTCATCTCCACATCGCCCGAGCCCACACTCACGTCCATCGACTTCGCGGGGGCCTGGTAAAGCTCGAACGTCACATCGCCCGAACCGACCTCAGCGCTGAGCGCATCAGTCACGCTGCCCGTAAACTCTACATCTCCCGCACCCAGGAAAAGGTCGAAACCATCACAGATGACACCGGCAATCTGCAGTTCGCCCGAGCCCACGTGCGCGTTGACTCCCTTCAGATGTTCGGCAACACGGCGCGGCAGCTCGACCGTAACTGAGCGATCGATTGCCTTACCGTCGTCACTTCCAAACTGGGAAACCTTGAGCGTCGAGTCCTCGACGGATGCGATGTTTTGCGTCGCGGCCTTGGAGGCATCCATACCCTCGGCAACGCGCCCCCGCTCGATAACGCGAGCCTTGTTGCCATCAACAACCTTGACGTCCACCGAAGCCGCATTGATATCGAAATCGAGGTAGCGGAACTCATCGGCATCAAAAGTCGTGCTCGAAAGCTGCTGAGGCCGAGCGGAATAGTTACCGCTATTCAAGGAATCGTCCTCGTCAAACATGTCGTCAAAATCAGACAAATTGCCAGATAGAATACCGGTCGTACGCACCATATCGGAATGAGCCAATAGCCGAGAAATGCCAAAGACAAGCCCAATGATGAGCACAAACGCTCCGATGCCAACGCCCAAGCGTACCTTGGATTCATGTGAAATCTTCATCATTCATCACCCTCTTTGGCAATCGGCTCAGCGGTAGTCGCGGTAGCCACGTCAGTATCAACCGAAGCGGAAACATTCCGAGCCCTAGCCGCCACCGGTGCCGGACCAACCTGAATATCCCCGCGTGCCCAATCACCATCGAGCGCACGCGCTACCCAGTGATAGATGGGAATCGTGAAGAAGATCAGCGCGGCAAAGGGGCCGGCACCAAACAGGAACATCAGCAAAAAGAACAGCAGCCAGCACACGGCCCAATACGGGAACGACTGGAACGGCCCCTTCACCGGAGTCGAGCCAACCGCGCCGCCACTCGTCGCCTGCGCCGTAGCAGCATTGGCGGCCTGCGCACTCCAGCTTGCCGCTTGCGCCGCCTTGGCGGCGGCATCACTCGCCTGCGTTGCCGCCTCAGTCGCACGTGCCGCTGCCTCATGGGTGCGAGCACGCTCTGCCGCCTCGGCCTCGCGCTGACGGGCGCGGTCCTCGTTCTCAAACTCGATATCGTCCTCGATCTCATCGCTCGGATTGAGCAGCTCGTCCAGGCTCACGCCATAGAGCTTGGCGAGCGAGATCAGGTTCTCGGTATCGGGCGAGCTCTCCGCACGCTCCCATTTACTGACCGCCTGGCGCGACAGCCCCAGCTTTCGTGCCAGCCCTTCTTGGCTAAAGCCTTTGCTGCGGCGAAGGTCGGCGAGCCGCTGCGCAGTTTCTACATTCATGGTTCCTCCTATGTGATGCCAGCCGTGCCGCCGGACCGTTTTTGTTCTTAAGGCGCCTTGCACAGTTAAAAATCTATCCGCCACCGCCAAAATCATGCCACCTATTCTAGTGAGATTTTTGACAACCGGCGGTTGCGGGCACATATGAGCTGCGGAAATGTGTCCAAACAAAGCAATGACCCGCAGCTCGGTTGTCCCCGTTGCGGCGTTAACGGTAGTATGGTCGTACTGTTTATTCCGCACCGCCAACGGAGGGAGTTCCGCGCCGTGAACCGCGATTTCGCCTCATCGCTCATCCAGCTCAACAATACGTTCTATCGCGAGCACTCCGCCTCCTTTTCCGATACGCGCCAGGCCCCGTGGCCCGGCTGGGTGCGCACCATGGATATCGCACTCGGGCAGCTCGACGTCGCCACGATCGAACATCCCGTCCGCGTCTTCGATCTTGCCTGCGGCAATATGCGATTCGAGAACTTTGCCGCCGGCGGCGCACTTGCCGC
>USOG01000217.1 GCA_900556365.1 uncultured Collinsella sp. | reverse complement strand
GTGGGCTGCAGCACCGGCGAGTAGGAGCACAGAAGCACGCCGGCGATGGCGGCAAGCGCAGAACCGATGGCAAACGTCATCGAGATGGTGCGGTTGACGTTGATGCCCATGAGCTGAGCGGCGGCCTTGTCCTCGGACACGGCACGCATGGCCTTGCCCATCTTGGTCTTACCCGTAAAGAACACCAGGCCGGCCATGATAACCAGGCAGGCGACGATGGTGACGAGCGAGACGGCGCTCACGTTGTACTTGGCCAGGAACTCCGGCACCGGGAAGGTGACGAGCGAAGTAAAGTTCTTGGGCGTGGCGCCCCACAGGAGCTGCGCGGCATTCTGCAGGAAGTAGGACACACCGATAGCCGTGATCAGAACGGCCAGCGGGCCCGCCTGGCGCAGCGGCTTATAGGCCAGGCCCTCAATGAGAACACCGAGAACCGTACAGACCGCGCAAGAGAGAATTACAGATGCCCAGCCCGGGAGGCCGAGATACGACGTGGCGCAGAACGAGACATAGGCACCGACCATGATGACGTCGCCGTGGGCGAAGTTCAGCATCTTGGCGATACCGTAGACCATGGTGTAGCCCAACGCGATGATGGCGTAGACGCTGCCCATGGACAGGCCGTTCACCAGGTATTGGATAAAGACCGTCATGTTCCACATCCCCCTTTCGAATAGGTTTCCAGTTGATGTATGAAACAGGGACGTTACATCGTCCCTAGATACCAAGCAAGCAGGGAAGGCTAAAACCTCCCCTGCTTGGGATCAAAACCGCTCTATGTAAGGCGGCCTATTAGGCCTGTACGTACTTGCCGTCGGTGATAACGTACGCCGTGGGCTCCTTCTGGACCTGGCCCTTGTCGTTCCAGGAGAGCTTGCCGGTCAGACCGTCAACGGTAATGTTGCGCATAGCCTCGGGAAGCTTCTCAGCGACCTCGGTAGGATCGGCGTCGACGCCAAGGCCGGCCTCCTTGAGGGCCTCGGCCACCGCGTGCACGCCGTCGTAGGCGTCGGCGGCAAACTGGTCGGGGGTATCGCCGTACTTATCCTTGTAAGCGTTGACGAAGTCGGCGTTCTTCTCGTCGTCGGCAGAGAACGGGGTCATGAGCAGCAGGCCCTCGGCAAGAGTGGTGTCGAAGCCCTCCACGCCCAGGATGCCGTCCATGCCGTCGCAGCCCATCATCTTGACATCGTAGCCCATGTCCTTGGCGTTCTTGAGCAGGACGGACGCCGGCGTGTAGTAGATCGGCGCGAAGATCATGGTGGCGCCGGCCTGCTTGGCCTTGGTCAGCTGGTTGGTAAAGCTCGTGGCGGAGTCGTCCTTAAAGGTCTCCTCGTCGACAATCTCGAGCTTGGACTTAGCGGCCTGGGCCTTAAAGGAATCTGCGATGCCCGAAGAATAGGCGTCGCCGGAGTTATAGAACAGCACGAACTTCTCGTCCGCATATTTCTCTGCCAGGAACTTGGCAGCGTTGACACCCTGGTTGGGGTCGGTAAAGCAAACCTGGAAGACGCAATCCTTGCCCTTGGTAACGTCCTCGGAAGACGCGGACGGGGTGATCATGAACGTCTCGGGGTCGTTACCGCACTCGGCGGCAACGGCGACCGACGCGCCCGTGGTGGTCGGACCGACGAGGGCCTGCATGCCCCAGTCGAGCAGGGTGTTGAAGGCGTTGACGGCCTTCTCGCCATCGGCCTGATCATCCTCGGCCTTGCTGGCAAGCGGCAGCTCCTTGGTGGAGAAGTCCTTGCAGCCAAGCTCGACGCCCTGGGTAACGGACTTGCCGTAGGACGCGTTGGCGCCGGTCAGCGGGCCGATGGTGCCGATCTTGAACGAAGCGTCGCCCGAAGCAGAACCGCTGTCACCGCCGTTAGAGGAGCAGCCAGCTAGAATGGACATCGCCCCCAGACCTGCTGCGCTCGCGATAACGCTCCTGCGATTCATAACAGGGTTCAATGACTTACCGGTGAGGCTCGACATGCGGCTCTCCTCTCAAATCTCGTCGGGTTTTGGTTACCCGACAGGCCATCCTTCGCCGTGTTCGGCGTTCGCAAAATAGTAGACGCTTTAGTTAGGAAAAGTGGCGGTTATTTCGACTTTTCTTTGGATTTGTTCATTTATCCATATTTATGCGTATTTCTATTACTTTATGCAGTAATGCCACTTTATTATGTAAAAGTAATGTTTCCATTCTGTTACAGGCGTCCCCGCCCTGAATAAAACAGCCTCACCGGTCGCGTTTTATGCGCGCTTAGGCGGCGATGTACTTGCCG
>USOG01000216.1 GCA_900556365.1 uncultured Collinsella sp. | reverse complement strand
AAAGAAGTCGTCAAAGCTCGATCCGCCGCGCGAACCGGAACCGCCGGTCGAGCGCGTATGCGAACCAAACACCTTGCCGCCATACATATCCGAGCCCATGCCCGAGCCAAAGGTGCCGTGACGGTCGCCGCGCTTCTCCCAGCCCGTGCCCTCAAAACCGGCAGAGCCGATACCGCTAAACTCGATATCCTCAAACGGAATCTCGTTGAGGAAGCGCGAGCGCGGGTTGGCAGAGGTCGAACCGTAAGTGCGACGCGTGGCCGCATAGGTCAAGAACAGTCGCTTACGGGCACGCGTGATGGCAACGTAGGCCAGGCGACGCTCCTCCTCGAGCTTACCCGGATCATCGCTGCCGCCAAAGTCGTGCACGTGCGGGAAGATGCCCTCCTCCATGCCGGCCACGAACACCGCCGGGAACTCCAGGCCCTTGGCGGAGTGGATGGTCATCATGGTGATGGCATGCGTCTCGCCGGCCAGAGAATCCAAGTCGGAGCGCAGGGCCAGCCACTCCATGAGTGCCGGCAGCGCCTTGCAGGTGAGCGGACCGTAGGTGCGCTCGATCTCGTCGGCATGCACGGCGCCCGCCGGAAACTCCGTCGGCGCGGCATACGCGTTGCCCGCGATGGCGGCGGCCAGGGCATCCTGCGGCGAGAGCGCCGGAGCGGCCAGGCTATCGAGCGGATTGGAACCCGCGGCATCGCGCGCGCCGACGAGTGCCTCAAACGAGGATGCCGGGGCGGACGGCCCCGGCTCGGGCGCAGGCGCGCTCACCACAACGGGCTCGGGCTCAGCGCCGGCCGGCACATCGGCAACGCCAGCCGCGCGCAGCTCTTCCAAGCTCTCGAGCGTACCCTCGATATCCTCGTGCGTCTCCTCAAATTCGGCGGCGACGCCCAGGAATTCCTGGATGTTCTCGGCGCGGCTCTCGGACTCCATGGTGCCCTCGGCGCGGAAGGCCTGCAGCAGGCCCGTCTTATCGACGATCATCTCGACAACGTCCTTGAGCTCGCCGTCCATGCGGCGACCTTCGCGCACCAGCGACACAAAGCTCGACAGGCCATTGCGGACCTTGGCGCTAAACATGCCGGTCTCGGCGCACGCGATCTCGCAGGCCTGGAAGAACGAGCAACGGTTGTCGCGCGCCAGCTGCTCAATCTTTTGGATCGAGGTGGAGCCGATACCGCGGCGCGGCGTATTGATGACGCGCTTGACGCTCATCTCGTCGGCCGGGTTCACGATCATCTTGAGATATGCCATAACGTCGCGGATCTCGGCACGGTCGAAGAATCGCGTGCCGCCCACGATCTTGTAGGGCACGCCCGCGCGCAGGAACATATCTTCGAGAATGCGCGACTGGGCGTTGGTGCGGTAGAACACGGCGATGTCATCGTAACTCATGCCCTTGGCGTGCAGCTTCTCGATCTCGCCAGCAATCCAGCGGCCCTCGTCGCGCTCATCGCTCGCCTGGAAGGCCTGGATCTTCTCACCATCGCCCTCGGCCGTAAACAGGCGCTTGTCCTTGCGCTGCGAGTTGTGACGCACCACGGCGTTGGCGGCGCTCAGGATATGGCCCGTAGAGCGATAGTTCTGCTCCAACTTGACGGTCTTGCAGTCTTTAAAGTCCTTCTCAAAGTCCAGGATATTGGTGATGTCGGCGCCACGCCAGCTATAAATGGACTGGTCGTCGTCGCCCACGACCATGAGGTTTTGGTACTTGGCGGCCAGCAGGTTGGCGATCTCGTACTGGACGTGGTTGGTGTCCTGATACTCGTCGACGCTAATGTAGCGGAAGCGCTCTTGGTACTTGTCGAGCACCTCGGGGCGGGTGCGCAGCAGCTCGAGCGTGCGCACGAGCAGGTCGTCGAAGTCCATCGCGTTGGCGGCACGCAGGCGGCGTTCCAGCTCTAGGTAGACCTGCGCGGCCTTTTTGTCGTTGGGGCTGTCGGCGGATTTGAGCATGTCCTCGGGGCCGATCATGGCGTTTTTGGCCGAGCTGATCTTGCTGCGGATCATGTTGATGGGGAACTGCTTTTGCTCAATGCCGAGCGCCTGCATAATGTCGCGCACCATGCGCTTTGAGTCATCGTCATCGTAGATGGTGAACTGCCCGGTGTATCCCAGCAGGTCGGCGTCCTCGCGCAGCATACGCACGCACATGGCATGGAAGGTGCACACCCACATGCCACGGGTGCCACTGGGAATAAGTGCCGCCAGACGCTCGCGCATCTCGGCCGCGGCCTTGTTGGTAAACGTGATGGCCAGGACCTGCCAGGGCTTAACGCCCAG
>USOG01000215.1 GCA_900556365.1 uncultured Collinsella sp. | reverse complement strand
ACCCTCGACACGGCTCGCGAAGTGGCAGGCAATCTGTGCAAGCTTTCGCCGAGCTTTGTCTCGGTCACCTGCTCGGCTGGCGGCTCGGGCAACGGCGCCACCACCGCCCCCATCGCGCATATGATTACGAGCGAATTCGATACACCCTCGGTGGCACACCTTACCTGCGTGGGCCGCTCGCACGCCGATATCGCCGCCAAGATCGACGAGTATCGCACCGCCGGCGTGGAAAACATCCTGGCCCTGCGTGGCGATCTCCCTGCCGGCGCAACCGAGGACGACAAGCCCGCCTCCGACTACGCCTACGCCCGCGATCTCATCCCCGAGCTCGTCGACGCCGGCTTTTGCGTGGGCGCCGCAGCCTACCCCGAGGGCCACATTGCCTGTGAGGATCTCAACCTCTCGGTCGAACACCTCAAACAAAAACAGGACGCTGGCGCGAGCTTCTTTGTGACGCAGCTCTTCTTTGATAACGAGTGCTTCTACCGTTTTCGCGAGCTTGCCGACAAGGCCGGCATCACCGTGCCCATTACCGCGGGCATCATGCCGTTTATGGGCAAGTCACAGATCAGCCGCATGGTCTTTATGTGCGGCGCGTCGCTGCCCTCCCCCGTCATCAAGATTCTCGCCAAGTACGAGAATGACCCCGAGAGTCTGCAGGCAGCTGGTGTAGATTATGCAGCCCGCCAGCTTTGCGACCTCAAGGAGCACGGCGCCGACGGCCTGCACCTGTACACTATGAACCGTCCTGCGATCGCCGCGACCATTATGGAGCGCCTGGGGTAATGGAAAAACCGCACATCGATACAACCGCTGTCGAAGTGCCGGCCGACCTTGCGTCGCCGGCGCTCTACCGTATCGATGCCGCGCACCACCCCCGTGTCGACCGTGCCGAGATGCTGCGGTATCTGGGTTACGGCGGCCAGCAGATTGAACCCGAGTTGTCGCAGCGTATTGAGCTTGTGGTCGAGCGCCTTGAGCTGGACATTGAGCCCCGTGGCGTGCGCCGCGTATTTGCCGTCGATGCCACGAGCGTGGACGAGCAGGGCAAGCCTTGCATCCGTCTGGTCGGCACCAATGTTGAGCTGCGCGGTCGCGATATCTATCGACATCTTAAGGACGCCCGTATGGCTGCGCTCATGGCATGCACCCTTGGCATGGACGCCGAGCGTCGCCTGCGCACCACGGGAGCCCAACATCCCCTGGAGGGCGCCGTGCTCGACGCCGCGTGCTCCGCTTACGTGGAAGCCGCCGTTGAGCAAATGGACCAGCGGGTCAAGACGGACGCCGCCGTTCATGGGCTCGCCGGCAACTGGCGCTTTAGCCCCGGCTACGGCGACTGCCCGCTCTCGGCCCAGCGCTCGATCGTCAATGCGCTCAACGCCACGCGGCTCATCGGCCTGACCGTCACGCCCACCAGCCTGCTCATGCCCACCAAAAGCGTGACCGCGGTGATCGGCCTGTTTGACGGCGAGGTCCACGACGCCCAGACCCGCCCCACCTGCAATATCTGCCGCATGCGCGAGAACTGCCGCTTCCGTGCCGCCCACACCACCTGCTATTCCAGCCATTAGGAGCCCCCGATGTTTACTCCGCTTATCACTCATGATTCTGACGGCACTGCATTGGCGGCACCCGTTGATGCCGCACGTCGCAACGGTGCCACGTACAAGATGCGCACAATCGACGATCTGCGCATTAAGGACGATCGCCTGCGTGCGGCCATCGAGGGCACGGGGCACCTGCTGTTCGACGGCGGTATGGGCACCATGTTGCAGGCGGCCGGCATGAAGGCCGGCGCCCTGCCCGAGCTGCTCAACTTTGAGGAGCCCCAGGTCATCACCGATATCCAGCGTCAGTACGTCGAGGCCGGCTGTGACGTGATCACCGCCAACACCTTTGGCGCCAACGCCCACAAGCTCGACGGTGCTGCCACTGTGGCAGACGTCTTTGCCGCGGCCGTCACCTGCGCCCGCGAGGCCGGCGCCCGCTACGTTGCCGGCGATATCGGCCCCATCGGCGCCCTGCTGCGCCCCTTGGGTACCCTCAGCTTCGACGAGGCCTATGACCTCTTTGCCGAGGAGGTGCGCGCCGGCGTCGATGCGGGTGTGGACCTCTTTATTATCGAGACCATGACCGACCTTGCCGAGATCAAGGCCGCCGTCCTCGCCTGCCGCGAGAATTCCGACCTGCCCGTCTTTGCCACCATGACCTTTGAGGAAGACGGCCGCACCTTCTTGGGCACGAGCCCCGAGGTCGCCGCCATCACCCTCGACGCCATCGGTGCCGACGTCCTGGGCATCAA
>USOG01000214.1 GCA_900556365.1 uncultured Collinsella sp. | reverse complement strand
TCGACCAGGTTGTCCATGCTCCAGTTGGGCTCCAGGCCGCAGATCTCAAACAGGAAGTTGCTCAGCAGCTGCTGACCGTACTCGGAATGCTTGACCTCGGGGTGGAACTGCGTGGTGAAGATCTTGCGCTCAACGCACTCCATGGCGGCAACCGGGCACACGTCAGTGCTGGCGGTAACGGTAAAGCCCTCGGGCACCTCGGAGACGGCATCGCGATGGCTCATCCACACGGTCTGCTCCATGGGCGTGGAGTTAAAGAGCTTGGCGCCAGCCGTGCGTGTGATGGTAGCGCGGCCGTACTCGCCCACCTCGGAGTGGCCGACCTTGCCGCCGAGCGTCACGGCCGTGATCTGATGGCCGTAGCAGAAGCCCAGGACGGGAAGGCCCAGGTCAAAGATGGCGGGGTCGATGGACGGAGCGTCCTCGGCGTACACGGACGCCGGGCCGCCAGAAAGGATGAGCGCAGAGGCGTTCATCTCGCGAATCTCGTCGGCCGAGATGTCGCAGGGGACAATCTCGGAATACACGTTGAGGTCGCGGACGCGACGGGCAATGAGCTGACCGTACTGCGCACCAAAGTCGAGTACGAGGACCTTTGCGGAAGCCTTTTGATCCATGGTTTCCCCCTCTTGTTGGCGGGGAGCCGGTGCCCACCCGCGCGAATGAACGAAAATAACCTCCATAGTGTACACGTTATATGGGGTTTCTCGTCGCTCACAGCCATCAGCGCACGGCAAACGCACGACCTAGGCCCCTATTTGACGGCAATTGAAGTGTTACCAAACGTTGCAGATGATGTAATACGTTTGAACATTGGACGCCCTGTGCCACAATACTGCCGAACGATTCCGCCTCTGCGGCGGCAAATACGATAGGAATACCAGCATGAAACGCATCCTTCTCATCGCCACGGGCGGCACCATCGCATCGACCGAGGACGGCAACGGCCTCTCCCCCGCCCTGACCGGTGAGGAGCTCGCCCAGAGCGTCCCCGAGATCTCGGGCCTCTGCGAGCTCGACGTCGTGCAGCCCATGAACATCGACAGCACCAATATGCGTCCCAGTGACTGGATGCGTATCCGCGACGTCATCGTCGAAGGCTATGCCGACCACGACGGCTTCGTGATTCTGCACGGCACCGACACCATGAGCTACACCGCGGCAGCTCTTTCCTATCTGATTCAGGACAGCCCCAAGCCCATCGTACTCACCGGCTCGCAAAAGCCCATGGGCAACCCCTTTACCGACGCCAAACTCAATCTGTATCAGAGCCTGCTCTATGCGCTCGACGAGCACTCGCACGACGTCTCAATCGTGTTTGGCGGCGTCGCCATTGCCGGCACGCGCGCCCGCAAGCAGCGCACCATGAGCTTTAACGCGTTCATTAGCGTCAACTATCCGCCCATTGCCTACATCCGCAACGACCGCATCGTGCGCAACGGGCTCCACGGCACTCATCAGGGCGAAAACCCGGTGCGTTTCTACGACAGCATCGACCCGCGCGTGTTTGTCCTTAAGCTTACGCCCGGCGTGAACCCGGGTATCCTGGACGCCCTAGCCGATAGCTACGATGCTGTAATTCTTGAGACCTTTGGCATTGGCGGTATTCCCGAGTTTGGTGAGTCGGGCGAGTCATTCCAAGAGGCAATTTTCCGCTGGGTCGATTCGGGCCGCACCGTCGTTATGACCACGCAGGTCCCCGAAGAGGGCCTCGATCTGGGCGTTTACGAGGTCGGCCGTGCTTACGCCGATCATCCGGGCATTCTGCGCGGCGATGACATGACCACCGAGACGCTCGTGGCCAAGACCATGTGGGCACTCGGCCAGTCACGCGATGCCGCCGAAATCCAGCGCCTGTTCTACAGCCAAGTCAACCACGACCGTATCCCGATGGCGTAATCTCTAAGGCAGCTCCACTTATCGCAACCTTAAACGACAGGTGGTCCCCCTCGGGCCGTGCAAAAATCGGAGTATTCTGCAATTTCTCCGCCGGAGGCATAGAATCGGCCGATTGTTAGACGAACTTTTAGGACGAGGGTTCCGTCTAGTAAATATTTATTCCTCATTTTTTTGCGTGTGGATTATCTACTGTCAAAAAGGCAAAGCCAGCCGCTCGAGCTACCATCTACGGCCGAACTGGTGCTGAATACTCGCGATTTTGCACATCGCAACCAGGGGGACCCGCCCAAAGAGCGTCAAATACAGCGGGGGAACGCCCTATTCGATACCCTCGAGAAGCTCTGACACCGTCATGCCGAGTGCGGGCGCGATCTTAAATAGAACCTTGAGCGTGAAATTTGCCGTCCC
>USOG01000213.1 GCA_900556365.1 uncultured Collinsella sp. | reverse complement strand
ACGTTCCCCACCGACCGCAAGCCCACCGACGCCGAGATGGCCGAGCTCGAGTTTGCCTGGAAGGTCTGCAAGGGCGTCAAGTCCAACGCCATCCTGGTCTCCAAGGGCAAGGCCGGCATTGGCATGGGCCCGGGTCAGCCTAACCGCGTTGACTCCGCACTGCTTGCCTGCGAGCGCGCCGAGGACTTCTGCGAGCGCGAGGGCGCGGAGAAGGGCGGCTTTGCCTGCGCAAGCGACGCATTCTTCCCGTTCCGCGACAACGTCGACGTGCTTGCTGCACACGGCGTGACCTGCATCATCCAGCCCGGCGGCTCCAAGCGCGATGACGAGAGCATCCAGGCCTGCAACGAGCACAATATTGCTATGGTGTTTACGGGCGCCCGCCACTTCCGCCACTAAGTTCCGCCTTGGGACAAAATAATCTCTGCAAAAGACGGCTGCTCCGTTTGGAGGGCCGTCTTTTTGGTATAAGAGGACGGAATGACTAACACGAAAGGTACAACCATGCCCCAGATTGATGATGCCGAGCTGTTTGGCAATGCCGAGGATCAGCGTGCGTACGAGGACTTTTGCGCTAATCAGGAAGCGGTCGAGAAGTTTACGCTCGACAAGCCCGCGCTTATCTGCCGCTGGCGCATGTCCAACAAAAAGGTGCCCATGCTCAACCGCCACATTCGCGCACTGTCCGAGCGCCTGGTGCAGGGCGAGCCGCTTACCCATAACATGCTCAGCTGGGCCAAACAGCACGTTGAGTGGTCGCTTGCCGAGGGCGATTACACCGCACATGACGGCGTGCTCATGCTGGTGATCGACGTCAACGGCAACGCCGCCATGACGGTGGGGGAGTACGAGCCGCTTGCCGATACGTCGGCCAAGGCGCTGCGTGCCCGCTCCGCCGAGGCCCGCTCCGAGGCTGACGAAACTGGCGTGGCGCCCGAGCTGCTCGCCGCCGTCAACAACGGCGAGCTCGCCTTTGTGGCGCCGGCGGACGAGTTTCTGTGCGGCACGGCGACGCTCATCGAGCAGCTGGCCCAGACCAAGGGCATCCCGGTCACGCGCGTAGACATTCCCGCGCAGCTCAAGGGCGCGCTGTTCCTGGTGAGCGACGAGCACGGTGTGGTTGCCGCCGCCGACTCCGACGCCGCCGACTCCGACGCCGCCACGGTCGCCTTCTTCGCCGAAGGCTACGAAAAGCTCCGTGCCCGCCGCTAAATGATGTTTCTGGGACGGGGATTAAAAACTCATTTAATCCCCGTGCTCGTCGCGAGCGAGGGGCAAGCCCCTGCCGCTCGCGAACAGTTCTGTCACCTTGGTGCCGCGCGAGGCGCGCACCTGCGGCTCCGCGGTCATAATGGGGCAAGACAACCAAGAGGGGAGCGGAATCCATGGCGCTAATCTATATCGTTGAGGACGACGAGCCCATTCGTCGTGAGCTTATCGACATCCTTGCCCGCGCCGGTTTTGAGGTTGAGGCATGCGAATCGTTTGAGCATGTCTCGCGCGATATTCTCGCCGCCGCGCCCGACCTGGTGCTGCTCGACCTGACGCTTCCCGTCAAGGACGGCCAGCATATCTGCCATGAGGTTCGCCGCGAATCCGAGGTTCCCATCATCATCCTCACGTCGCGCGCGACCGAGATTGACGAGGTCATGGCCATGACGCTCGGCGCGGATGACTTTGTTCCCAAGCCCTACAGCGCGCGCGTGCTCGTGGCGCGCATCAACGCACTGCTGCGTCGTACCGCGGCGGCGGGCGAGCGCAGCACACTTGTCCACAAGGGCCTGGAGCTCGATCTCGCTCGCTCCATGGTCACCAACATGCAAACCGGCACCAGTACCGAGCTCACCAAAAACGAGCTGCGTATCCTCTCACTGCTTCTGAGCCGTGCGGGCAAGATTGTCTCGCGCTCGGCCATCATGCAGGACCTGTGGGACTCCGACGCCTTCGTGGACGACAATACGCTCACCGTCAACATCAACCGTCTGCGCACCACGCTCGAAAAAATCGGCATCAAGGGGTATTTGACCACGCACCGCGGCCAGGGCTATTCGGTCTAGGGGCTGGCTATGTCGTTTGGCAAGTTCTTTAAAGATGCGCTGCTTCCCGTCGCCGTGTGGACGTGCGGCGTGCTGCTGAGCTGCTTTGTGCTGACGGTCGCCGGCGCACCCATTTCTATCGTGGTCGTGGCGGTTGGCGTGTCCTTTATCTTTGGTATGCTCGGCATCGTGATCGAGTACGCTCGCCGTCGCCGTTTTCTGCGTCAGTTGGAGCGCGCGGCAGAGGAGCTCGAGAGTCCCGCATGGGTGCAGGAGATGG
>USOG01000212.1 GCA_900556365.1 uncultured Collinsella sp. | reverse complement strand
TCGTAGACGTTCCTGCCGTCCTCGAGGTAGCCCTCCTGGTCGAAGTGCATGATCTCGATCTTCTCGGTCTCCTTCATTCCCGCTCCTTTCACGAGCAGTTTGAATTGTCGCACGGAATGGACAGGCTTGCCGCCCCGTCTCGCCGCTTAACCTTGTGGACATCTTGGCCCCAAGCTCAACAATTCAAAGGTTCTTAATACCAGTGAACGATTACAGGTTAGCCGTTTTTAATACCGATTTTTTGATTTCATCCTCCCCTCTCGGTAGACGGTCAGTTTTTGCCGTTCATCGGTCATGCGACACATGTCCGTAAAAAAATGAGCACCCCGCCGTGCGCAGGGACGCTCTAGACGCTAATAGTTGTAGGTATATCCGCCGGCGTCGCCGCGGGTAAAAGACTTGGCATGCTCGATTGCCTGCCCACTCGAGTCATAGGTCAGGCCTTCCAGCACGAGCGCCAGATCGCCCGGCTCAAGATTGAGCAAACTCGCATCGCGTGCGCCCAGCGCCTCGATATCGAGTTTCTCCACCGACTGATCTGGCTTGCGTCCCAACATATCGTAGGTCTCGAACAGGCTGAAGACCGAAATGTCCACGCCTTCGATGCCCGGAAACAGCAGGCACGGAATCAGTGTCATCTCGATCGATACGGGCTCACCATCGATGCAGTTGAGGCGGCGCACCGAGTAAAGTAGATCGTCCTCGGCGATGCCAAACAAGTCGGCATAATACGGGCCGGCGTAGCGTTTGGAGCGCGCCAGGATGCGCACCGACGGCGTCGCGCCCGATGCCAGAACCGACTGACGGAAGCCGCCCTTGCGTTCGTGCTCGTCAAACCACTTGTGTCCCACAAAGGCGCCTTTGCCCTGCACGCGACGAATCTGGCCACTTTTGACCAGCTCGTCCATGGCGCTTCGGATTGTCAGGCGCGTCGTGCCAAACTCCTCGGCCAGCTCGTTTTCGGACGGAATCATCGAGCCCGTCGGGTAGTCGCCGCGCTCGATTCGCTCCGCAATGCAGCGGCGAATTTGTTTGTAAACCGGCAAGTCTTCTACTGCATCAGCCATTCGACACCCACCTTCGTCGCAACGCCGTCTGCCTCGCCGTTATCGGCAAAACGATACTTGGTCGGCAGAATCACGGACTTGCAATACTCGACAAAGCCATCGTTCTCGTCGCGCTCAAGCGAAGCCTTGTAAAACACCGGCGTGCCCTCCTGAGCATTCAGCAACTTGGCCTCGTCGACATTCAGACGGCTGATGGAAATATGCTCCTTGCCGTGCGTCACATGGACATTCCCCTCTTTGAGCAAAATGTCGTAGAGGCTCTCCTGCTCAAAATCATGATCGGGAAGCGAGGGGCACAAAGACAGATTGACGTAAGCCGTCTCGATCGATGCCGGAGAACCGTTGACCACACGCACGCGCCGAATGCAGAAGAGCGGTGAACCCAGGTCAATCTGGGCTTTTTGGGCCAGATCGATATCGGCGTACACGACCTTGGACCAAACCAGGCGCGCGGTCGACTTTGAGCCAACCCTCTCCACCGCCTGCGTATAGTTCCATGTTTCCTGAAAGATGTTCAGCGGTTTGGGAGGACACACATAGGTGCCCGAACCGCGGCGGCTTTCCAAAGTTCCGCACGAAATAAGGCGCGTGATCGCAGCACGCAACGCCGTGCGCGACACGCCCAACTCTTCACAGAGCACACGCTCGGCGGGCAGCCGGTCGCCACCCTGCAGGTCATAATGTTTGATATACCAAAGAATACCCTCAAAGGCGCGATCTTTGGGCGGAATCGCGTATGGTTCACTCGACATGGGCAAGGCTCCTCAACCGCTTGATGCTGCGGGCATCATTGCTCCGGACGCCCCATGGCGTCGAAAGCTTCTTTAATCTGCTCTGCAACGTTCCGATACGACCGATATAGGCCGGAGTCTCGCTTGACTTCGCCCGCGGTCACCGGAATCTCAAGCTTCGAAATCTCATCCTCGCCGGTTTGCACGGCAACGATGACACCCATACCGAGGCACATATTACGCTTGGCGGCGTTGTTTTTGGTAGCCTGAGCTGGATTGATTAAAATCTGCTGGGCGAGTTCACGATTACTGAGCTCCGGCACATCCTCGGGATTTCCGGTCTCGACAATCTCGCACTGCAGCACATCCGCATAGTCAAAAATCTTCGGCTCGCCACCGCGCTGATGCACGGCCCACTTGCGGCGCGTGGCATCCTGGTAGATAGCCGGCAAAAACGTAAAGCGCGGCGGGTCCAAAATCGTATCCGTGATGGTAAACACATCGGGATCAAAGGCATCCTGCGGGTTTTTCTTCTTGAA
>USOG01000211.1 GCA_900556365.1 uncultured Collinsella sp. | reverse complement strand
GGCCGCGGCTGTCCGCTCGACTGGAACCCTTCCGAGAAGCGCTTTAACTGGGAGCTCGTCTTTTGCGAGCTCTACGCAGGTGGCAAATACAACAACAACCAGGGCGGCGACTACGACTTCTCGCTCGGTACCAACGGCCTGGGCTCGTGCGCGACCCAGTACGCCTCCGAATACATGGACGTCACGGTTTGGCGCGACGGCAACAAGTACTCCCTGCACTTTAAGAAGGGCAAGGTCGTCGGCGCCAAAAAGAAAGCGCTTGAGATTGAGCCCAGCGACGAGGACCGCACCGGCACCACCATCAAGTGGCGCCCCGATCTCGAAGTCTTTACCTCGATCAGCATCCCCCACGAGTGGTATCGCGAGACCATGCGCCGCCAGGCCGTGGTCAACGCCAACGTGACCTTCCGCCTGCGCATCGAGGGCGACGACGGCGAGTTCTCCGAAGAGGACTTCTGCTATCCCAAGGGCATCGAGGACTACGTGCTCGAGAAGGTCGGTACCGACTACCTTACCGAGCCCTTCTTTATCGAGGCCGACCGTCGCGGTCGCGACCGCGAGGACCTGCCCGACTACAACGTAAAGATCACCGCGTGCATGTGCTTCTCGCGCACTTTCATGATGCAGGAGTACTACCACAACTCATCGTGGCTCGAGAACGGCGGCTCACCCGAGAAGGCGGCCCGTAGCGCTCTGACCAGCGCCATCGATGCCTACATTAAGCAACAGGGCAAATACAACAAAAACGAGAGCGGCATTAAGTGGCAAGACGTCCAGGACTGCCTGGTACTGGTGACCAACTGCTTCTCCACTCAGACGTCCTACGAAAACCAGACCAAGAAGGCCATCAACAACCGCTTTATCCAGCAGGCTATGACGGCCTTCTTTAAGGAGCGCCTCTCGACCTACCTAATCGAGAACAAAGACGCTGCCAACAAGATCATGGAGCAGGTGCTCATCAACAAGCGTTCGCGCGAGAACGCCGAGAAAACGCGCCAGAGCATCAAAACCAACCTGCAGCAGAAGACCGACATGGCCAACCGCGTGCAGAAGTTCATCGACTGCCGCTCCAAAGATAAGAACCGTCGCGAGATCTACATCGTAGAGGGCGACTCGGCAGCAGGTGCCATCCGCACCTCGCGCGATGCCGAGTTCCAGGGCGTTATGCCCGTCCGCGGCAAGATCCTCAACTGCCTGAAAGAGGACTACCCGCGCATCTTTAAGTCCGACATCATCATGGACCTCATGCGCGTGCTGGGCTGCGGCGTGGAAATCAAAGACAAGCGCATCAAGAACCTCGGCGCCTTTGACCTGGACAACCTCAACTGGAACAAGGTCATCATCTGTACGGACGCCGACGTCGACGGTTACCACATCCGCACGCTTGTGCTCACCATGCTCTATCGCCTGGTGCCCACGCTCATCGACGAAGGCTACGTGTATATCGCCGAGTCGCCGCTCTACGAGATCAACTGCAAAGAAAAGACCTACTTTGCCTACACCGAGCTCGAGAAGAACGGCATCCTCAAAGAAATCGGCGACCAGAAGTGTTCCATCAACCGCTCCAAGGGTCTTGGTGAGAACGATCCGGACATGATGTGGCTCACCACCATGAACCCCGAGACGCGCCGCCTGATCAAGGTGGAGCCCGAGGACGTCACCAAGATGGAGACCATGTTCAACCTGTTGCTGGGCAACGACGAGGCGGGCCGTAAGCGCCATATCTCTGAGCACGGCAAGGAATACCTGGACCAGCTGGACCTGCAGTAGCAGCAAATCGATAACGACGGCCCATAAGAAGTTCAAGAGGAAATCGTGGCAAAGAAGAAGACGAAGAACCAGCCAAAGAAAAAGCAGGTCAACGCCGAAAACGTCATCGGCCTGCACTCCGAGGTCACCGATCAGCCAATCACGCAGACGCTCGAGGTCAACTACATGCCCTATGCTATGAGCGTCAACGTCTCGCGTGCATTCCCCGAGATTGACGGCTTTAAGCCCTCGCACCGCAAGCTGCTCTACACCATGTACAAGATGGGTCTGCTCAAGGGCGAGCGCCAGAAGAGCGCCAACATCGTGGGCCAGACCATGAAGCTCAACCCGCACGGCGATGCCGCGATCTACGAGACGATGGTGCGCCTGGCCACCGGCAACGAGGCGCTGCTCGCCCCCTTCGTGGAGTCGAAGGGCAACTTTGGCAAGTACTATTCGGGTGACCTGAGCTACGCCGCCTCGCGTTATACCGAGGCCAAGCTCTCCCCCATCAGCGCCGAAATCTTCAAGGACATCGACAAGGACCCGGTCGACTTCGTCGACAGCTACGACGGCGCCATGAAGGAGCCGCGCCTGCTGCCCACCAC
>USOG01000210.1 GCA_900556365.1 uncultured Collinsella sp. | reverse complement strand
GAGGTGATCACGCTCTGCACGGCGACCACGCCGCCGACCCACACCCACACCTGCGGATGCGCGTCGCAAAAACCGTGCACCAAACCCATGAGGACCAGCACGATGGCGACGGGATACAAGGCGTTGAGCATGGGCACCGAGAACATAAGGATCACATCGAGGCCCACGTTGGAAAGCACGCACGAAAACGACGCGAACACAAAGGCGAGGATCGCGAAGGGGCGGCGCATGGCCTCCTCGGAGACCTCCGCTCCCCCTTCAACCACGTACGTCTCACAGAAATAGCGCGCGCAGCAGCTAATGAGGCCGATGCACACGTTCATGCAGGCGAGGAAGAAAATCGCAAATACCACAACCGTGCCGGCAAGGCCAAAGTGCATGGAGGCCGAGCGAGCAAGGATTGCAGCGCCGTTGGTGGCGTCGGGCATCACGGTGCCGAGCTGCATACCGGCAAGGGCCAAGCCGCAATAGATGATGGCCATGAGCACGCCGGCGATCACACCCGAACGCGAGATCTCGAAGGCCACACGCTTGTCATCGGTAACACCCAGCTCATGGATGGTCTCGGCGATGATGATGCCGAAGGCGAGCGACGCGAGCAGGTCCATGGTCTGATAGCCAGTCAAAAAGCCCTGCACGGCGGCGCCTGCATCGTAGGGAGCCTGAGGCGCGGCAGCCGGTCCCAGTGGCGAGACCACGGCGGCACCCACGACCAACACGATGAGCGCAATGAGCGCGGGGCCCGTAATGCGGCCGAGCACGCGCGTGATGACACCCGGGCGCAGCGTGAGCACAAACGCGACTACGAAGAACCCGATGGCAAACACCAGACGTGCCGTGCCGAGCGAAACACCCTCGGGCAGCAACGGTACCAACATCTCAAAGGCCGTGGAGCTCGTACGCGGAATGGCAAGGCACGGGCCGATGGCCAGATATACTGCCGCGACAAAGAACTCGCCAAACTTGGGATGCACGCGGCCGGCCAGCTCGCGGGCCGTGCCGGCAAGCGCCACGGCGATAAAGCCCATGACGGGCAGGCCGATGGCGGCAATCAAAAAGCCAACCATGGCAAGCGGTGTGGCCGTGCCGGCCTGGAGCGCCAGCAACGGCGGAATGATGAGGTTGCCGGCGCCAAAGAGCATCGAGAACAGGGCGATGCCGACGGTAACGACATGGTCGGAGCGCAGACCGCGCGGTGCGGATGAGGCCATAGGCACACCTTTCGGGTCGAAACAAAAACGGGACGGGCAAAAGACCCGTCCCGCAAGTATATACGCTCTAGCAGGCTAAATCGCGCAAAGCGTCAATCGCAGTGTCGACTTCCTCGTCCGTGTTGAAATACCCAAACGAGAAGCGGACGACGCCCTGGCGCTCGGTCCCCAGCGCGCGGTGCATGAGCGGAGCGCAATGGGCACCGGGGCGCGTCGCAATCCCCCACCCTTGCATGAGCGCGTCCGAGATCTCGGCAGAGTCGATATCACCCACGTTGAGCGACACAATCGCAGAGCGCGTCGGCTGGTCAAACGCACCGTAGAGCTTAATCCCCGGAATCTCGCGCACGCCAGCGAGAAAGCGCTCAGCCAGCGCTCGCTCATGCGTCGCGATCGCCTCGACCCCGCCTTGCGCCTCGATAAAGTCGAGACCGGCAGAAAGGCCCGCGATGCCGTGGCCGTTGAGCGTGCCCGCCTCGAGGCGCGTGGGCCACTCAAGCGGCTGCAGCGCATCGAAGCTGTGCACGCCGGTGCCGCCCATGGCCCACGGAGCCACGTCAACGCCATCCGCCACGGCCAGGCCGCCGGTGCCTTGAGGTCCCATGAGCCCTTTGTGGCCGGTAAAGCACACAACATCGAGCCCCATGGCGTGCATATCGATATGCGCCGTGCCGGCAGACTGAGAGGCGTCAACGATCACCAGCGCACCGGCCGCATGGGCCATGGCCGTCACGCGCGCAATGTCGACCGCGTTGCCGGTCACATTGGAGGCGTGCGTCACCACCACAGCACGCGTGCCCGGCGTGACCAACCGCTCGAGCTCGTCGTAGTCGAGCACGCCGCTCGCATCGCAACCCGCATGCTCAACCGTCACACCCTGCTCCGTCGCCAAGCGATTGAGCGGACGTAGCACGGAGTTGTGCTCGAGCACCGTTGTGACCACGCGGTCGCCGGGGCGCACCACCCCGTTGATGGCGGTGTTGAGCGCCGCCGTAGAGTTGGGCGTAAAGCACACATGGTCCGCCCTCGGGCAACCCAAAAGGCGCGCGAGCTTGACACGGCAAGCGTGAATCGTACGAGCAGCATCGAGGGCACCCGACGTGGCGCCGCGCCCGGCATTGCCGAGTGAACACATCGCCTGCGTCACGGCAT
>USOG01000209.1 GCA_900556365.1 uncultured Collinsella sp. | reverse complement strand
GCCAGCTGCGAGGCCAAGATCAAGGAGCGCTATGGCGTGGAGATGTCCGATTACGACATCGTTAACCTTGCCTCGATTGTCGAGCGCGAGGGCCTCAACGCCGATCAGCGCGCTCATGTGGCATCGGTTTTCTATAACCGTCTGGCGGGCAAGCTCGATGGCCTGCGCTACCTCAACAGCGACGCGACCATGATGTACGTCACCGGTGGCGAGGTTACCGCCGACGACCTGCAGAGTGATAGCCCCTATAACACCTATAAGCATGAGGGCCTGCCGCCCACGCCCATTTGCTCTCCGTCGCTCGAGGCGCTCAAGGCCACCCTTGAGCCGACCGACTCCGACGACCTGTATTTCTACATTACGCAGGACGAGGAGTATTTCTCGAAGACCTACGAAGAGCACCAACAGTCTTGGAATTGATCATGAGGATTTTTAGCCCCAAACGATATGTTGCCTCAGTCGACCGCATCGACCTCGATACCCTGTGGGCCGACGGCAAGCGCGCCATTCTACTCGATCGCGACAACACCCTGGTGCCGCGTGATACCGAGCAGGTACCCGCTGCAGTTTCCGCCTGGCTCGAGGCCGCCCATGCTAAGGGCTTTAAGCTGTGCATGGTGTCCAACAACTGGCATCGCGACCAGGTCATGGCATCGGCTCGCGAGTTGGGGCTCGAGGCCATCAGCCACGCCATGAAGCCCGCTCCGTTTGCCTTGAAGGCGGGCCTTAAGCGCCTGGGGGCCACGGCTAACGAGGCCGTGCTAATCGGCGATCAGCTGTACACGGACGTGTGGAGCGGTAACTTTGCCGGCGTCGATACCATTCTGGTCAAGCCGCAGGCAACCCAGGACCTGTGGTACACGCAGATCTTCCGTATCTTTGAGCGCCGGGCCCTGCGCGACCTTCCCTGCGAGGAATAGGTTTCGCCATGTCTCAGCACATTAAACACGGCTGTGACCATATCTTCTTTATCGGCTTTTTGGGCGCGGGCAAGTCGACGCTTGCGCGCAACGTGGGCACTATGTTCAAGCGTCGATTCATCGATACCGATCGTTTGGTTGTGCGTCGATGCGGCAAGTCGGTGACCGAGATATTTAAGACCGAGGGCGAGGATCGTTTTCGCGAGCTCGAGACCTCGGCACTCCGTTCGCTTCAAAGCGAGCGCAGCCTGCTGGTATCGTGCGGGGGTGGCATCGTCGAGACGCCGGTAAACATTGAGCTGATGCACGAGATGGGTACCTGCGTGTACCTCGAAGGCGACTTTGAGGATTCGTTGCGCCAGATTCGCCGCTCCGATACCCGACCCGATTTCCGCTCGCCCGAGCATGCTGCGCGCCTGTTTGAGCATCGCCGTCCGCTGTATCGCCAGGCCGCCGATATTACCCTTGATATTCGCAACAAGTCCTTCGAGGACGTTTCCTACCTTTGTGCCGAGATGCTTTTGGAGCGTGGACTGCTATGATTCGCCGTCAACTTATCAATTTCCAAAACCGCAGTGTCGATGTTCGTGTCGGTCTTGGCGCGTTTGAGGAGCTGTCGCGCATGTTTGCCTCGGCTGTGGGCAAGCCTAAGCGCGCGATGGTGGTTTGGAACGACGCCACATCCGAGCGTTTTGGCGAGGTCGTCGAGCATGCGCTGGTCGACGCCGGTTTTGCCGTGTCGCTGCTCGTTCTCGAGGTTTCGCCTGCCGGCGCTACGCTGGCCGATGCCGATACCGTCTTTGGTGCCCTGTCGGCTAACGGCATTACCTGCGACGATCTCGTTGTTGCCGTTGGCGATGCCGCAACCTGCTCGGTCGTTTGCTGGTGTGCCAATCAGTGGTGCGGTCGCACCGAGTGTGCCTTGCTGCCGACGACGTTCGACGCCATGCTCACGGTCGCGACGACCATGAAGCCGCTCGTCGCCTCGTCGGTGAATGCGCTTCCCGCTATCGCGTTCCGTCCCGAGCCGGGCCTGGTCGTGTGTGACCTCGACCTTGTTCGCGAGGCGGACCCCGAGGACCTCAAGCTCGGCTATGCGGTACTTGTTGGCACCATGCTTTCGAGCAGCAAGTCCCGCTGGAATCAGTTTACTGAGACCGTCCCCGAGATTCTTGCGGGCGAGGAGGTCGCGCTCGTTAATGCCGTTCAGTGGTCTCAGACTGCCCGCAAGGACGTACTGATGGCCACGAACCCGAGTGCCCGCCATGCGCTCGATTTTGGCAAGATGGGGGAGCGTGCCCTGCGCGCCTGCCTGGGCGATGCCGCGGCACACGTCCCCGCATACCAGCTGTTGTCCGAGGGCATGCGTTTTGAGGCGCGTCTAGCACATGATGCTTGCGACTTCGATATCGATTACGTTTTTGAGGTCGATGACTGCCTGGAGGA
>USOG01000208.1 GCA_900556365.1 uncultured Collinsella sp. | reverse complement strand
CCATCGACCAGGCCCGCGATCTGCTTGATCACGTTGCCGGCGTGGAAACCGGCCTTCACGGCGTCATCGGAGCCGGCAGCGAGCAGGGCCGGAGTGCCCTTCTCAGTCACGCTGGCAACAACGCAGGCGACAGGGCCGGCGACCTTCTGGTGCACGGTATCCCAAACGTTGCGCAGGTCAGCGGCCTCAAGACCCTGAAGCTCAGCAACAACGAGCTTGTAGCCATTCAGCTCGACGGCGCCCTCGATGGCGCTGGAGATGGCGTCGGAGGAGCCACCGGTCAGAGCCTTCTTGAGCTTATTGGACGTCTCGCGCAGCTCGGCCTGCAGGTTCTCCACGCGAGCGGGAACCTCGTCGACGCGGCACTTGAGCGCAGTAGCAGCGGCGTCAACGAGTGCCAGGCGGTCGGCCATATAGTCGAGGGCACCCTTAGAGGTCACGGCCTCGATACGGCGGACATTGGAGCCAGTGGAGGACTCGGAAATGATCTTGAACAGGCCGATCTCGGCGGTGTTGGCAGCGTGTGTGCCACCGCAGAGTTCGCGGGAGAACGGCTGGTCCTCAGCGCCCACGGAGACAACGCGGACGACATCGCCGTACTTCTCTCCAAACAGAGCGACTGCGCCGGCAGCCTTAGCCTCGTCGATGCCCATAACACGGGTCACGACCGGCTTGGAGGCGAAGATCTGCTGGTTGACCAGGTCCTCTACAGCCTTGAGTTGCTCGGAGGAAAGGGCCTCGAAGTGCGTAAAGTCAAAGCGCAGGTGCTCGGGCGTCACCAGCGAGCCGGCCTGGGAGACATGCTCGCCCAGGACCTGCTTAAGCGCAGCGTCGAGCAGGTGGGTGGCGGTGTGGTTGCGGCGCAGGAAACCACGGCGCTCGGCGTCGAGCGCGGCGGTAACAGCGGCACCGACAGTCAGCGTGCCATCGGCAACGTGCGCGACGTGGGCATACAGGCCGTTGTGGTTCTTGGTGTCGGCAACGGTCAGAACAACGCCCTCGGCGGAAAGCTTGCCGGCATCGCCCTGCTGACCACCCATCTCGGCATAGAACGGGGTGCGGTCGAGCACGACCTCGACATCCTCGCCCGCGGCTGCGGACTCGACGGACTCGCCGTTGCGCACGATGGCGACAACCTTGGCGCCCTCGATCACATCGTTGTCATAGCCGTCGAACTCGGTCGCTGCGACCTTGTCGGAAAGCTCGACCCACACGTCGTTGAAGCTGCCCCAGGCATCGCCCTTGGCGTTGGCGCGGGCGCGGGCCTTCTGGTCCTCCATGCAGGCAGTGAAGCCGTCCATGTCGACGTCGTGGCCAGCGGTACCCGCGATCTCGACGGTCAAATCGATGGGGAAACCAAAGGTGTCGTGCAGCTTAAAGGCGACATCGCCCGGAAGCACAGCGCCCTCGGCAAGCGCTGCCAGGGCCTCGTCCAGGTAAACGCGGCCGTTGTCGAGCGTCGTGGAGAAGCGCTCCTCCTCGGAGGCGACGATACCCTTGACGAGCGCGACGTTCTTGAGCAGCTCGGGATAGGCCTCGCCCATCTGAGCGTTGACCTCGTCGATGAACTTGGTCAGGAAGGCGCCCTCGATACCCAGCAGGCGACCGTGGAACACGGCACGGCGGAGCAGACGGCGAAGGACGTACTCGCGACCCTCGTTGCCGGGCAGGATGCCGTCCGAGATCATAAAGTCGACAGCACGGGAGTGGTCGGCGATGATGCGCAGGGAGCGGCTGGCGCCGGAGTAATCGTCGGCGTCATAGGTCTTGCCGCTGATCTCCTCACCGAGCTTGATGAGGTGCTGCATCAGATCGCCGTCGTAGTTGGCAGTCTTGTGCTGCATGATAGCGGCCATGCGCTCCAGACCCATGCCCGTATCGAGGTTGCGGTGCGGCAGCTCCGGCATGGAGCCGTCCTCCTGGCGGTCGTACTGGGTAAACACGAGGTTCCAGAACTCAAGGAAGCGGTCGCAGTCGCAGCCGGGCTTGCAGTCGGGGCTGCCGCAACCGACCTCCTCGCCCATGTCAAAGTAGATCTCGGAGCACGGACCGCAGGGGCCGGTGGGGCCAGCGGCCCAGAAGTTGTCGTCCTCGCCCAGGCGGGAGATGTGGTCCTCGGCAACGCCCAGGGAGCGCCACACGTCATGGGTCTCGTCGTCCTCGGTAAAGACGGTAAAGTACAGGCGGTCGAGCGGCAGTTTGAACTCCTTGGTGATGAGCTCAAAGGCCCAAGCGCAAGCCTGCTCCTTGGAGACGCCGCCAAAAGAGAAATCGCCAAGCATCTCGAAGAACGACAGGTGACGGCCGTCCTCGCCGATGCAATCGATGTCGTTGGTGCGGACGCACTTCTGGCAGGAGATCGCGCCGAT
>USOG01000207.1 GCA_900556365.1 uncultured Collinsella sp. | reverse complement strand
AACCTGTCGCGCTCGGCCTATGTCGCCAAGGTCGAGAAGGACAAGTGCGTGGCCTGCGGTCGCTGCGTTGAGGTGTGCCCGGCCGGCGCCGCTAAGCTGGGTCAGAAGCTCTGCAGCAAAAAGGCGGGCGGGCAGGTGCCCGAGTATCCGCGCCAGGAGCTGCCCGATGCCACCAAGTGGGACCACACCAAGTGGTCGCCCAACTACCGCAACGACAACCGCATCGAGACGCATGAGTCCGGCACCGCTCCCTGCAAGACGGCCTGCCCCGCGCATGTCGCCGTTCAGGGCTATTTGAAGCTCGCGGCTCAGGGTCGCTATGACGAGGCGCTGGCGCTCATCAAGCGTGAGAACCCGCTGCCCGCCATCTGCGGCCGCGTGTGCAACCGCCGCTGTGAGGATGCCTGCACCCGCGGCCGTGTGGACGACGCCGTGGCTATCGACGAGGTCAAGAAGTTCATCGCCCAGCGCGATCTGGACGCCGCGACCCGCTATGTCCCGCCCGTGGTGACGCCGACGCGCGCTGGCGGCTTCGATCAGAAGATCGCCATCATCGGCGCCGGTCCGGCCGGCCTGTCCTGCGCCTTCTATTTGGCCGAGAAGGGCTACAAGCCCGTCGTGTTCGAGAAGAACGAGCGTCCGGGTGGCATGCTCACCTACGGTATCCCCAGCTTTAAGCTGCAGAAGGACGTCATTGAGGCCGAGGTCGAGGTTATTCGCCTGATGGGTGCCGAGTTCCGCTACGGCGTGGAGGTCGGTTGCGATGTGACGCTCGACGAGCTGCGCGAGCAGGGCTTTAAGGCCTTTTACGTGGCTATTGGCTGCCAGGGCGGCCGCCTTGCCGGTATTCCGGGCGAGGACGCCGAGGATGTGACCGTGGCCGTCGACTTCTTGCGCGAGGTCAACAGCGGCAAGATCGACGCGCTGCCCGGCCGCACCATAGTGGTGGGCGGAGGCAACGTGGCCATCGACGTTGCCCGCAACGCCTGCCGTCTGGGCTCCGAGCATGTTGAGATGTTCTGCCTGGAGAGCGAGGCGCAGATGCCCGCCAGCGAGGAAGAGCGTCGCGAGGCCATCGAGGACGGCGCCCACATCAGCTGCGGCTGGGGTCCCAAGGAGGTTCACCTGGACGAGGCCGGTCATGTGTGCGGTATCACCTTCAAGCGCTGCACGCGTGTCTTTGACGACGAGGGCCGTTTTGCACCCGAGTACGACGAGAACGATCTGCGCCGCGTCGATGCCGACCGTGTCGTCATGTCGATTGGCCAGTCTATTGTGTGGGGCGACCTGCTGGCTGGCTCCAAGGTGGAGCTTGGCCGTGGCCAGGGTGCCCTTGCCGATCCCCAGACCTACCAGACCGCCGAACCCGACATCTTTGTGGGCGGCGACGTCTACACTGGCCCCAGCTTTGCCATCGATGCCATCGCCGCCGGTCACGAGGCCGCCGTGTCCATCCATCGCTTTGTGCAGCCGGGCTCCACGCTCACCATCGGCCGCAACCAGCGCCGCTACACCGCGCTCGACCGCGACGATGCCGTGATCGAGAGCTACGACAACGCGAGCCGCGAGGTTGCCCACGTGGACCGCGAGCGCGAGAAGGCCGCGCCGTTTAGCGAGTATGTCGAGACCTTTACCGAGGAACAGGTGCGCGCCGAGACCGCCCGCTGCCTGGGCTGCGGCGCCTCGATCGTCGACCCCAACAAGTGCATCGGCTGCGGCCTGTGCACCACCAAGTGCGCGTTTGACGCCATCCATCTGGATCGCGACCGCCCCGAGTGCTCCACGATGGTCAAATACGAGCAAAAGCTCCCCAGCCTTGGTAAATACGCGCTCAAGCGCGCCATCAAGATTAAATTTGGGAAGAAGTAAAAGAACCTAACAAGTAAGTGAGCGGCGCAGAGCGTCGCTCACTGACGTTTGGCTGACATCGCATCAACCATTGTTGAAAGGTATTCGCCTTGCATGAATTGGGAATCGTGTATCACATCATTCGCGATGTTGAGAACGTGGCGCGCGCTCATGGCGTGCGTCGCGTTTCGAGCGTGACGTTGCTGCTGGGCGAGGTCTCGGGCGTCGTTCCCGACTTGCTGCTCGACGCTTGGCGCTGGGCAGCAGATAAAAAGCCTATCACCGAGGGCGCGGAGCTTATCGTGGAGCCTGTCGAGGCCGTGACGCATTGCGAGGCGTGCGGCCGCGACTATGCGACAGTCGAGCACGGCAAGACCTGCCCCCATTGCGGCAGCGGCGAGACCTATCTGCTGCAGGGCCAGGAGGTCATGATCAAGCAGATCGAGACCCCTGACGAGGACCCGGCAGACGCTGTCCCCGACGCCCCCGACGCCCCCGACGCCCCCGACGCCCCCGACGCCCCCGACGCC
>USOG01000206.1 GCA_900556365.1 uncultured Collinsella sp. | reverse complement strand
GCAGCAGCAGTACAACCCCTGGGCCCAGCAGATGCCTCCGCAGCCTTACCAACAGTGGCCTCAAAGTTTTCAACAGCAAATGCCACCGATGCAGAGTTCTCAACAACCAGCAGCTCAAATGATGTATCCTAATGCAGCAAATCAGCATGCGCAGCCACAACCGGACGTGTTCGTAAGCGATCGCGGCAACGCCGCGCTTGGCTATCTGGCGCAAAATCAAGCGTGCGGTGCAACCGATCTGGCGAGGGCGTTTGGAAACTCGGCCCCCACTTGGTCACGCACGCTCAATGACTTGGCGCAGGCCGGCTTGGTCATCAAGCATGGCCAGAAATACCATCTGACCGAACTCGGCGCCGCTCGCGTGCGAGCTCAGAGCTAAAGAACGGGAGAGACAGTGGACGAGGAAGCAAGCATCATCCTGGGGGATGCCATCGCCTTTTGCCAGCGCGACGGCCAAGATGCACGCCTCATCAACATGCTGGGGCAATCGCGCGCCATAAGCCTGACCGAAGATACGCTCACGATCGAGGCCCCCTCGCGCTTTGCCATCGCGCAGCTCAAAAAGCATCAGCCGACTATTGAGGCCTATCTGGAAGAAATCGCCTTTGCACCGATCGCGCTCGACATCGTGGCACCGCAAGGCGCCGCGACGGAATCCACTGTCGCGACGGCGCCCGCCACGGCTCCCGCTGCTTCCCCGGCGGTGCCGGCCTCCGCAGGCGACGTGCCGACAATCGAGCACCAGCGCAGCGATGTTTCCCGTGAAACCATGGCACCGTTGCCGACCGCGGCAGCGACGTCAACGAACGCACCCGTCACGCACATGCCCATCGCTCACGACGCAGCGGCGGGCGCGGATTCGGGCATTGCAATCAAGAACACGCTCTCGGCCGATGATTTTCGTCGCATGATGAACCAGATGAAGGGCGGAGCGCCGACTAAATCCACGCAAGCTGCGACCCCCGCTTCACCCATGCCAGCACCGACCGTGCCGGCCGAGCAGAATACGGATGGAGCCCCGCTCGCAGCGAACTCAAAATTCACCTTTGAGAACTTTGTCTACGGCCCCGAGAACAGCCATGCCTATCGCTCGGCACTCAAGTTTGCCGCCCTCGCGGACGAGCGCGGCACGTGCACGTCACTGTTCATCTACGGCAAATCGGGCCTGGGCAAGACGCACCTGCTGCTTGCCATCAAAAACGAGCTCGCCGAAAAGTCGCCCGAGATCAAGGTCAAGTATGCAAACTCCCAGGCATATCTGGACGACCTGATGACCGAGTTCGACCGCCAAAAGAAGAGCAACGCCCCCATCATGCAGGCGTACCACGGCGTGGACGTGCTCATCATCGATGACATCCAGAACATCATCGGCAAGCGCGCGAGCGTGGACTACTTTTTCCAGCTCATGGACGAGTTCATCCGCAACAACAAGAAGGTCGTCATCGCGGCAGACCGCGCCCCCAAGGACCTGAGCATGGATGAGCGTCTGACCAGCCGCTTTAACGCCGGCATGCTCTGCCTGGTCGCAGAGCCCAGCTACGAGATGAAATACAAGATCTTGCAGCGCTATTACGAGAACACCATCGTCGCCGCTCCAGAGGCGGGCGACGACTCGCTGCTGGCGGCCTATGGGGGCGACGGAGGGCACCTGACCGACGAGCACTTTAAACACATGGCCGAGGTCTCGGGCACCAACATCCGCGAACTCGAGAGCTTTTGCGAGCGCTGCGCCGGCGAGGCGGGCGACCGCGAGCGCGAGGGCGGGGAGCTCACCTTTGACGATATCGACGCCATCGCCAGCCAGTACTTCGACACATCGGCCAAAAAGATCAACGTCCAGACGGTTCAGTCCGTCATCGAAGAGCAGTACGGCGTGACGCACGAGGAGCTCATCGGCCCGCGTCGCAACGCCAATATCGCCAAAGCACGTCATATCGCTATCTACCTGGCCATCGAGATGTGCGAGATGACGACCACGGCGGTGGGCGCCGAATTTGGCAACCGCAACCACTCGACCGTCAGCACGAGCTACAAAAAAGTCCAGAAGATGATCCAGGAAGACCGCACCGTCACCGAAGACCTCAAGTCGCTGCGCGATAAAATTACACTGCGCTCGTAGGGAAATAGAGACATCTGTTGAAAACTTGTCGAAACCACGGGCATAAGGTGTCTAAAACCCAACCCGCGGTGATGAAAAGTTTTGCGCAGGTTTTGAACGTGGAAAACCACCCCTGTTGCACACAGGTTGCTGTCGATTCTCTTTCTGGGTCTGACCTGCGTCTTTGGGAGTAATCAACAGTTTCGTCAGTGCTATTACTATTATTAAGATATTTATATCTATAGAAAGGTATTAAAAGATGAAGTTCACCGTCAGCCAGAGCTCGCTTAC
>USOG01000205.1 GCA_900556365.1 uncultured Collinsella sp. | reverse complement strand
CAGAAGAAGAACCCCGACTTTGCCGAGCTTATCCGCGGCAAGAGCGGTCGCGTGTACGGCAACCTGGTGCAGCTGCTGGTAACCATGAAGGGCTTGCCGCTTGCTTATAACAAGGACTTGCAGGAGGACAAGGAGGGCGCGCTCGATACCGCCCATACGCTCATGCAGTGCCTGTCCGTTATGGCCGGAATGATTTCGACTTGGACCGTCAACGAGGATGCCATGGCGCGCGAGTGCGGCGTGGGGCACCTTGCCGCTACCGATGTTGCCGATTACCTGGCCAAGCGTGGCCTGCCGTTCCGCGAGGCACATGCCGTGGTGGGGCATCTGGTTCTGATGTGTGAGAAGCGCGGCTGCAATCTTGAGGACCTGCCGTTTGAGGTGTTTCAGGGGGCAAGCCCGCTCTTTGAACGCGATATTACCGAGGCGCTCGACATCCCGTCGATTGTCGCCGCGCGTACGACCGAGGGCGGTACCGCTCCTGCCGCCGTTGCCGTGCAGCTTGAGCGTGCCGAGGCGCAGCTCGTGGCCGACGAGGGCGTGTTTGGATCGCTGACCAAGGTCGTCGAGATGGGCCACGGGATAAAGTAAGGGTTTGGCCGAAGCCGTTTTTGCCATTTATTGAGGAATCGTTTTTTGCTTTACGGGCGTCTGCTGATGTGGGCGTCCGTATTTTGTTGCTATGGGGGAGGGGCTTGTCGAGAACTTCTGTAGGACCTTTGGGCAGGTTGTGAAGGGGGTACGTTCGCGGGTGGCAACCGACCGTCTGCTCTGTTCGATGCGGTTGATGGGCGGTCGGATGGTACTCTAATCGGGCTTCGAAACAGAAGTGACACATATGGAGCGCTTTAATAAATTGCAACGTTTCAATAAACAGCTTTTTGTTTAACTGCAGCTAAAACTCTGTTACGATGCAGTCCAGGCGGGTGCCGGAATGGGACTTGGGCACGCGCGAACCTACTTGAAAGGCTACCTTATGGCTATCGAGAAGACCTTCATCATGATTAAGCCCGACGCGGTGCGCGATCGCAAAATCGGCGAGATTGTTGCTCGCATTGAGCGCAGCGGCCTTGTCATCGAGCGCATGGAGATGACCACGCTCGAGCGCGCTACCGTCGAGGAGCACTACGCCCATCTGGCCGACAAGCCCTTCTTTGGCGGTCTCTGCGACTTTATGACGAGCGGTCCGGTCGTCAAGATGGTCGTTTCCGGTCTCTCCGCTGTTGCTAAGATGCGCACCCTCATGGGCGCTACTAATCCGCTTGACGCTGCTCCTGGTACCATCCGCGGCGACTTTGCCGTCGATGTCAACGCCAACGTGATCCACGGCTCAGACTGCCTGGAGAACGCCGAGATTGAGATCAAGCGCTTCTTTGGCTAAACCAGCTTTGACTCCTTAAAGCTGTTAGCGTGTGGCTTGGGCGCCGCGGAACTCCATCCGCGGCGCTCTTTTATTCCAAAATCTATGAAGGGGCCCGCTCGGACATGTGTTCCGAGCGGGCCCCTGCTGTTAGCTTGTGGCACTGAATAGTTTAGGCTTCGTCGACGATCTTAAGGCCGCGCGTGTGATCGATCTCGTTGAGGAGGTTAACGCGACGCTCGTGACGACCACCCTCAAACTCGGCGTCGAGCCACTCGTCGACGATCATCTTGGCGAGCTCGGAGCCCACGACGCGGGCGCCAAAGGCGAGCACGTTGGTATTGTTGTGCATGCGAGAGAGCTTGGCGCTGAAGGGCTCGGAGCACACAACGGCGCGTACGCCCTCGACCTTGTTGGCAGCCAGGCTAATCCCGACACCGGTGCCACAGATGAGGATGCCCAGGTCGACGTCGCCGTTGGCAACGGCCTTACCCACCTTGTAGCCGGCGATGGGGTAGTCAAAGCTCTCGGAGGTGTCGGTGCCAAAGTTCACGACCTCGCAGCCGCGCTCCTTCAGGTGCTCGGAAATGATGTTCTTGAGCTCGACGGCGGCGTGGTCGTTACCGATACCGATCTTCATGGATGGTTCCTCTCTGGTCTGTGCGGCGCAAATGCTAAAGGTGTTTACCGCGTTCGACTGCATGATAGCGCGACTTTTGCGTAAACGCTCGGGCGTTTTTTGGTCAAACGCTTTAGCATGCAACAAGACCGGCTTCTCGTGAATGAATGTCGTCAGTTTGCGCTTGAGCGCCGTCTGCCGGAACCATGGTTGCGGTTTTTGATGCATTGTTATCAAATAAAAGAACTAATTATTTTCGAGAGCCCAGTCCGTTATACAAGTAGGAGATACCTATGCCTACCGATTCCCTTCGTGATGCCGCGTTTTGCGATGTTTTGAACCGCGAGCTTGTCTGTGCGCTCGGCTGCACCGAGCCCATTGCCGTTGCCTATGCAGCGGCACTGGCGAGCCA
>USOG01000204.1 GCA_900556365.1 uncultured Collinsella sp. | reverse complement strand
GCCGAACGCGCCTCCTCATACCCGTCCTTGGTCACGCGCACCTGATACCAGCCGGTCGGCGTATTCCAGTTGTACGCACCGTCCGCACCCGTTGCAAGCGGATTGTCCTGCTCATACTCCTCGGCATCCCAACGCACTGCATTGGTACCGGCCGCATCGTCGGCGCTCCACAGCTCAACCGTCGCGCCTTCAACCGTATTGGACAGCAGGCCCTCGTACACCACGCCCGCAGGGTCGGGTGCAGCCTTGGCAGCCACATTGCGATAACGCGCCTCGAAGATCGACTGCATCTTCTCGTCCGAGATCAAGCCGTCCTTGTTGGCCTTGTAGACCTCGGCATCGGTCAGCTCGCCCCAGTTGACCGTAATACGATTCTGGCATGCGCGCTCCACCTGCTCGCAGGCAACATCGTAGGCGCATTCGGCATTGGTCAGCTTAATCGCGCGCTCCGAACCTACGCTGGTCGAAGCCGCGTCATAGGCAGCGCCCACCACGGTACCCGCCGAACCGGCCGTCAGCACGCCGGCGATTGTCATAATGGAGCCCACCGCCACATCGGTGCTGTCGTGGCAGAGCTGGCGATACAGCAGATCCTCAAACGCACGCGCCTTCTCCATGGCGTCACGCAGCGCGTAAATGCACTTCCAGTCGTCCTCGGTCTTCTCGGGCTTGGCAAGCAAGCGCGTATGCTGAAGCTCATAGCCCTCGCGCTCGCCCTTCACCTTCTGCATACGGACGTTCACGTTCTCCCAGTTCTTGCTGGCATCGTTCACGCCGTAAATGCCGGTAAAGATGCCGATACCCTGGGTCGCCGCGGGAAACGCCTGGCCGGCCGCCTTCCACGCATCGGTCTTAAAGACCTGTCCGAACATCTCGCACTCGATCTTATAGCTCTTGAGTGAGCGAATCGTGCGGATGAGCTTCATATGGGCGCTCACGTCGCCATTGCGCTTCCAGGCCATGAGCCATCCGCGCACCTTGGAGTTGTTGAGGCTATGGACCACATTCCAGTTGTCGTACAGGTTGTCCAGAATGTCGCACTGCATGGCGATCGAGTTAAACAGAAGTGCCTGGTTCTTGTTGTTATTGGAGTTCTCGATAAACTCCGACTCGATATAGGCCGTCTGCTCGCCATCGGGCGCGGCGACCTTAAAGCCCTTGACGGTATCGTCGTCAGCCGCCTTGTAGCTCAGCGAGCTGCCGAGCGCCTGGCCCAAATCGTTAAACCCGCTCGTCGACTGGCCGTTGTACTCGCTGGCCTTAATGCCCGCACACTTGTTGAGCGCCGCAGCGGTTGCGTCATTCCAGCTTCCGTATTGGTTGAGCTGGCCGATACCCATCGACTGGCCCACCAGATCCTCGGCCTGCTGGGCAATAAACTCCGCTCGCGATGCATGGTCGACGAGCTCCTTGATGGCGGCCGCATCCGCAGCGTTCGCGCCCTGGGCCGCCGCGAGTTCCTGATACCAATCCTCGCTGGTGCCGTAAGCATCCTCAAAGATCATCTTGTCCACATTGACGCCATAGCTGTCGCCCTGCTGGGTCAGCAGCGCCGATGACCCGCCGACCGCAGCCTTGAGCTCAGCCGCAAACTGCGCGGCCTCGTCGTTGCCAGCATCATCGCCCTCGCCGTCGCTGGCGGCAGGGACGCGACGAGCCTTACGGGCAGCTCCACCTTGGGTTTCGTCCTCTTTACCGTCCTCGTCCTCCTCGGCAAACGCATCGGCGACCATCTGGTCAATCGCGTCGTTAAAGGCCTCGTCGACATCATTAAACGAGTTATCCATCATATACTCGTGCCACTGCTGCACGGCATTCGAGAACTCCTGCTGGCGCTCCTCGGCCGCGGCGGAATGCTTTTTGGCCGAAGCGTTGGCGTCAAAACTCAGCATGGTCATAAGCTGAGCATTGGAGATGCGGTAGGTCTGCGGCATAAAGATCTGCTCAAAGTTGCCGCAGTTCACATAGGTCGAGTCATTCGCCTTGTTAAACTCGTCGAGCAGCTTAAGGTAACCCTCGTCCACATACTCCGCCACATAGCGCACATGGGTGCCCTCGCGCGACTTTTGAGTCAGAGGAATCGTCACCGTCTTGCCATCCACGCAGTCCACGTACAGGTCGAGCGTGTCGGCGGCCTCTTCGTTTCCCACCTCGAGCGTGATGTCAAAGGTCCAGTAGGCATTCTTCTTTTGTGGCAGATGATGGAAGGTCCACAGGCTCTTGCCGGTGTCCTTGCCGTCCTTGACCAAGTTTTGCGTACCGCCACGATACGTCACATCAAAGTTCCAGACCGAAGCACCCGGAACATAGCGCACATAATTGCGAGCCGTTACCTCGGCAGCAACGGCGGCAACATCGGTCGAGCCCACGCGCGCTTCGAGCGTCACACGCTCGGCGGCAAGCGTATCCTGCGGCAGGTCGTATTCAATCTTGGCACGGCCGAGTTTATTGGTCTT
>USOG01000203.1 GCA_900556365.1 uncultured Collinsella sp. | reverse complement strand
TCCGCCGCGTCCCGGATTTGATCGGGCCGAGCCGTCGGTATAGATGATGACCTTCACATGGTTCCTTTCGTTGGGTATGTTTCGTGCGAGTGACCATTGTAGCGCCATGCCCGCCGGGGGCTAGCAATTTACGATTTCTACCCCGTCTTCCGACAGTTGGTTGGCATAGATGATGCGGTTGAGCTCGTCGAGGTATTGCTGCAAGAGGGGAGAGGGCTTGCGGTCGTCATGCATGATGTAGCCCACATGCATCGTCGGGGCGTCTGCCAAGGGGATCGAGGCCATGCCCCACTGCATTTCGCTGGAGAGTACGCCGGTCGACAGCGCATAGCCGTTCGAGGTGATAAGCAGGTTGGTGAGCGTCCCGCGGTCGGATACGCGGATATTGCGGTTGCAGGGAATATGGCTAAACGGTTCCTCGGCGTAATAGAAGGAGTTCGAGGTGCCCTGCTCAAAGCTGTAGCGCGTATAGGGCGTGAGGTCGGCAAGGGACAGCTGCGAGCGGCGTGCAAGCGGGTGGCGTTCGCTGACGAACACGTGGACTTTTGCATCAAAGAGGGGATGAAAGCTCGCCCGGGCATCGGTAAAGGCCTTCTGCAAGACACGGGTATTAAAGTCGTCCAGATAGAGGATGCCGATGTCGCTGCGAAACGCGCGCACGTCGTCGATAATCTGCGCTGTGGTGGTCTCGCGCATAATGAACTCGAACTTGCTGTCGCGGCAGCGCTCGACGACGTTGACAAAGGCCTCGACCGAAAACGCGTAGTGTTGGGCCGAGATGGCAAGGCGGGCCTGAGGTGTACCGCCGTCCTCGTAGCGGGCCTCGAGCATGTCGGCCTGCTCTACGACCTGGCGCGCATAACCCAATAGCTCGGTGCCGTCGTTGGTGAGTGCAACACCGCGGCTAGAGCGCGTAAAGATTTCGATATGAAGTTCCTGCTCTAGGCTTTTGACGGCATTGGAGATATTGGACTGTGCCGTATAGAGGCGCTGGGCTGCGGCGTTGATCGAACCTGACTCTGCCACGGCGATCAAAAAGCGAAGCTGCTGGAGGGTCATCGGCGCCCGTCCTTTCGAGTGTTATCTATAAAACCGATAACAAGTTAGCGCTTTTAAGTGATTGACCGAGGGAAACAATGCTCGTAGTATTCAAAACACACAAAGGCGGTAGGTAATTAAGCCGACCACGGAACCGGGATGCGAAAGGAGGCCCGCATATGAATTGCTTACCAAGACGAATGCCGGGCTCCTGTTTGCGCCCGTCGGCGTGATCAGGAGACAGCGACTTACTTCTCTCTAATTTATTTACTTTTGTTCGATCAAGGAGATCATCATGAGCCAGTTCATCAACAACCCCGAGCACACCTTTGGTTTCGATACCCTGCAGCTTCACGTTGGCCAGGAGAGCGCCGATCCCGCATCCGACTCCCGCGCCGTGCCTATCTACCAGACCACGAGCTATGTGTTCCGCAACTCCCAGCACGCCGCCGACCGCTTTGGTCTTGCCGATGCTGGTAACATCTACGGCCGTCTGACCAACTCCACCCAGGGCGTCTTTGAGGACCGTATCGCCGCGCTCGAGGGTGGCGTGGCAGGTCTCGCCGTCGCCTCCGGTGCTGCTGCCATCACCTATACTCTGCAGGCTCTTGCCCAGGCCGGTGACCACGTGGTGGCTCAGAAGACCATCTACGGTGGCTCCTACAACCTGCTGGAGCATACACTCTCCCAGTTTGGCGTCGAGACCACCTTCGTCGATGCCCACAACCTGGACGAGGTCGAGGGCGCCATCAAGGACAACACCACGGTCGTCTATCTCGAGACGCTCGGCAACCCCAACTCCGACATCCCCAACATCGACGCCATCTCCGAGATCGCCAAGAAGCACGGTCTGCCGGTTGTCGTCGACAACACCTTCGGCACCCCGTATCTGTTCCGTCCGCTGGAGCATGGTGCCAACATCGTCGTCCACTCCGCAACCAAGTTCATCGGCGGCCACGGCACCTCGCTGGGCGGTGTGATCGTCGACGGCGGTAACTTCGATTGGAAGGCGAGCGGCAAGTACGCCCAGATCGCTGAGCCCAACCCCTCCTACCACGGTGTTTCGTTTGCCGAGGCTGCCGGTCCCGCCGCCTTTGCAACCTATGTCCGCGCTATCCTGCTGCGTGACGAGGGCGCCTGCATCAGCCCGTTCAACGCCTGGGTCCTGCTTCAGGGCACCGAGACTCTGTCGCTGCGCGTTGACCGTCATGTCGAGAACACCAAGAAGGTCGTTGAGTTCCTGGCTGGTGACGGCCACGTCGCCAAGGTAAACCACCCGAGCCTGCCTGAGCACCCCGATCACGAGCTCTATCAGAAGTACTTCCCCAACGGCGGCGCTTCGATCTTTACCTTTGAGATTAAGGGTGGCCAGGAAGCGGCTTGGAAGTTCATCGATCATCTGCAGGTGTTCTCGCTGCTCGCCAACGTGGCCGACGTCAAGTCGCTCGTCGTGCA
>USOG01000202.1 GCA_900556365.1 uncultured Collinsella sp. | reverse complement strand
GAGGGCAAGACCGTGGTCCTGTCCGACATCCAGGGTCTCGAGGACTTCCTGGGCGACATGGACTTTAAGGTCACCGGCACCACCGAGGGCATCACCGCCCTGCAGATGGACAACAAGGCCACCGGCCTCACCTTCGACATCCTGGCCCGCGCCCTGCAGCAGGCCAAGGAGGGTCGCGCCTTCATCCTGCAGAAGATGCTCGATGTGATCCCCGAGCCGCGCCGCACCACGCGCAGCACCGCTCCGCGTATCGTCTCCATCCAGGTTCCGACCGACAAGATTCGCGACGTCATCGGTTCCGGCGGTAAGGTCATCCGCGGTATCCAGGACGAGACCGGCGCTTCGGTCGACATCCAGGAGGACGGCACCGTCTTTGTCGGCGGCACCGGCGAGTCCGTCGACCAGGCCGTCGAGCGCATCAAGCTCATCATCAAGGTTCCCGAGCCGGGCGAGGAGTACACCGGTCGCGTGGTCTCCATCCAGCCCTTTGGCGCCTTCGTCAACCTGTTGCCCGGCAAGGACGGCCTGCTGCACATCTCCCGCGTCGCCAAGGGCCGCGTGGAGAAGGTCGAGGATGTCCTCAACGTGGGCGACGAGGTCAAGGTGGTTGTCATCGAGGTCGACGATCGTGGCAAGATCTCGCTCGATCGTCTTGACAAGCCCGAGGCCCCGGCTCGCGCCGAGGGTGCCTCTGAGGGCGACGGCGGGCACTTCCAGCGCCGTGAGCGTCCGCGTCGCGAGCGCTCCGAGCGCAGTGATCGCCCGCGCCGTCCCGGCGACAACGGAGGCCGTAAGCCCCGCCGTCACCACGACGCCGAGTAACAGCTCCACATAAGCAGTTCAACAAGGGCGACTCCGTACAGGGGTCGCCCTTTTGCTTGCGCCCGGGAGGGACGCATATGAAGTTTCCTGCTCTACAGTCCTGCGCAAGACGAGAAACCGGCGGGATAGACCAGTTCAGATGGGGCTTTGATGCATGGGTGGTCTGTTGTTGTGCAAATGGGTATCATACTGTGGTTACTGCGTCGACTCTGTGATGCATGTTTGTACGTTCCCGGCGGTCGGTTTGCCAGAAGCGCCCCGTCGGTTGTTCCAGACCCGTTTCGAAGAAAGGAAACAACACTCACCTATGGCAGCTAAAAAATCATCTCCCTTGAAGATCATCCCGCTCGGCGGCCTTGACGGCATCGGCAAGAACATGACGGTCTTCGAGTGCGGCGACGACATGGTGCTCGTCGATGCCGGTCTCATGTTCCCGGATGACTCCCAGCCCGGTATCGATCTGGTACTTCCCGACTACACCTATGTTTTGGAGAACGAGGAGAAACTCCGCGGTATCGTTGTCACCCACGGCCACGAGGACCACACCGGTTCGCTTCCGTATCTGCTGCAGGACCTCAACAACAAGGTGCCCATCTTCTCGAGTAAGCTGACACTTGGCTTTATCGAGGGCAAGCTTTCTGAGTTCCGCATTCGCGCACCCAAGTTCCGCGAGGTCAAGGGCGGCAGCCATGTCAACCTCGGCGGCATCTCGCTCGACTTCTTCTCGATGACGCACTCCATCCCCGGCGCTCTGGGCGTGTTCATCCGCACCAATCAGGGCACCGTTATGCATACCGGCGACTTTAAGCTCGACCAGACCCCCATCGACGGCGTCACGCCCGACTATGCCGCTATCAGCCGCTTTGCCAAGCAGGGCATCGACCTGCTGCTTTCCGACTCCACCAATGCCACGGTTCCCGGCTTTACCAAGTCCGAGGCCGAGGTTGGTCCCAACCTGTTGCACGCCATCAAGAATGCCCCGGGTCGCGTGTTCGTCGCGTCGTTCTCGAGCCACATCCATCGTCTGCAGCAGATCTGCGATGCCGCCCGCAAGTGCGGCCGTAAGGTCGTTGTGACCGGTCGCTCTATGCTCACCAACACCCGCGTCGCGCGCGAGCTGGGCTACCTCAACATCGACGATGCCGATATTATCGATGCCTTCGATATCGATAACCTGCCTGACGACAAGATCGTCGTCATGTGCACTGGTTCGCAGGGCGAGCCGCTGTCGGCCCTGTCCCGCATGGCCAACGGCGAGCACAAGACGCTCTCCATCCACGAGGGCGATACCGTCATCCTCTCGGCAACTCCCGTTCCCGGCAACGAGAAAGCCGTCCAGCAGGTCGTCAACAGCCTGGCCAAGCTCGGCTGCGACGTGTGGGATAAGAACCGCGCTCTTGTTCACGTCTCGGGCCACGGCAGCCAGGAGGAGCTTAAGCTCCTGATGGCCATGGCCAAGCCCACGTACTTTATGCCGGTTCACGGTGAGGCCGTGCATCTGCGCGCCCATGCCCAGCTGGCTCGCAAGATGGGCATCAAGGACGATCATATCTTTATCCTCGATAACGGCGACACGCTCGAGATGCGCGGCGGTATCGTCAAACGCGGTACGCCCGTCGAGTCCGGCGTCGTCTACGTCGACGGCCTGCGTATCGGCGATACCGACCCCATCGTCCTGCG
>USOG01000201.1 GCA_900556365.1 uncultured Collinsella sp. | reverse complement strand
ATCTCGACGATGGTGTTCTTGTCGTCGTTGGGGTCGCTCGGGATGAGCATGTACTTGATGTCTTCCTCGAGCTGGGAGAGCTTGGCCTCGTTTTCGGAGATGTCCATCTGGAGCATCTCCTTCTCATCGGCATCGGTGGTATCGTGCAGCATTTCCTTGGCCGCCTCGATGTCATCGAGCGCGCCGATGTACTCGCGCGAGGCGGCAATGAGGTCAGACTGGTGCGCGTACTCCTTGTTGAGACGCGTGAACTCCTTAATATCGGAGGCGACGGCCGGGTCGGAGAGCTTCTTCTCGAGCTCCTCGTAGGCCTTGATGATCTTTTCGAGCTTGTCGCGCATGGCGGGACTCCTTTATATGCGTGAAGGTGAAAATCGGCAGAGTTGATGGGGCGCACGGCGCCACTGCGGGGGTAAGCCCGGCTAGAACATGTCGATCTTCAGATACATGCGCATCCCTTCGCGTATGGGGTACATAGTTGCGGTCTAACCCATACATGATAGCGTGCGCAGGCAAACCTGCATATAACCCGCACGGAATGATTGGTGCAAACAAACCTGACCCCATTGCACCAAGGGCTTGCTTTTTGGCTAGAGCGTTTGGAGTAGAGCGACGAGGAAGCGAATGCCCTGGAGGTAGGCGCGGCGGGTGATGCGCTCGTTGGTGCCATGGACGCCGCGATCACACTCGTCGTCATCAACCACAAAGGCCGAGAAGCGAATGCACTCAGGGCAAATGTGTTGGTAGTTGGCGGCGTCGGTCGCACCGATCACGGTCGAGGGCACAATTGCCACTGGCTCGAATGATCCGTTTTCCTCCGTCCCCTTTGGATCACGGAAATAGCGGGCGGCGATGGAGCGAATCGCCTCGAGACCGGGACCACCGATGCGCGGGGACGGCGAGGGTTCGGAGCTGCCGGGGCCCAGCTCCACTTCGACACGACCGGCAAGGTCCGCCCCGGCAACCGCATCACGGCATCGCGCCACAACGTCGGCCACGCTCGTGCCCTCGAGCATGCGGAAGTTGATATTAGCCCACATATCCTGCGGCATTACGTTGGCGCCGGTGCTGCCGCCCTCGATCTGCGTGGGCGCGCAGGTGGTCGTCACGAGCGGGTAGAGCTTCTTGCTGGCGAGGCACTCGCGCACGATGGTGTCCTTGTTGGAGGCAATCTCGTCGGCCGTGTAGAGCCCCAACTCGACGAGCTGGGCGGCAAGCAAGTCGGTCACGCGCGTCGGCCACTCGATATCGCAGATTGCGGTGATGGCGCGGCTGAGCACCTCGAGCGACGTGCCGCCGTAGGGGTTAGAAGAATGTCCACCCTCACTCTTCGTCTTGAGCACGATATCGGCATAGCCCTTCTCCGCGAGGTCGGCGTGCATGAGCCAACCCTCGCCCGCGCTGTACTCGGCAGCCGGAACGATGCGGTAGTCGCCCTCGTCGATCAGGTACTCAAGCTCAATGCCGCGCTCCTCGAGCGCGCGGCCAATGGTGCCCGCACCGTACTGCGCGGTTTCCTCGTCCTGGCCAAAGGCCAGGAGCAGCGTGCGCTCGTGCTGCCAACCGTGCGCCAGCGCATACTCGACAGCCTCGAGAATGCCTGCGACCTGGTCCTTCATGTCGATCGCGCCGCGGCCCCAGATGTAGGTGTCGTCCACGCGCCCGCTAAAGGGGGCATGCGTCCAGTCAGCCTCGGTGCCGGGTACCACGGGAACCACGTCCATGTGGCCCATGAGCATAATGGGCTTGAGGGCAGGGTCGGAACCGCCAAGCGTCACCAATAGCGAATGGTCGATAAGCTCGACCTTACCCGCCGTAAATACGTGCGGCCAAGCCTGCTGCATATACGCGCGCAGGTCGTCGAACGGCTGCCAGTCCACCGCCTCGGCATCCATACTCGAGATGGTCGGAAACGACAGCACGCGACCCAAGCGCTCGCACGCGCCAGCCTCGTCTATATCGGCAAAATCATCCTCATGCGCAAAGAAGCGCCAAACCTCGGCCATGACATCCTTTCGATTGTGATGACGAGGGCCGCCCCACCGGAGCGGCCCTGCCACGTAAGCGTTTGCGGTCGGTTACTTGTCCTCGAGATAGCGCGAGAGGAACTCGCGGGTACGTTGGTGCTTGGGGTTGCCGAAGAGCTCGGCCGGCGCGGCACCCTCGAGCACTACGCCCTTGTCCATAAAGACCACGCGGTCGGACACCGTGCGGGCAAAGGCCATCTCGTGTGTGACGACCACCATGGTCATGCCGTCGGCCGCGAGCTTGCGCATGACCTCGAGCACCTCGCCCACGATCTCGGGGTCGAGTGCGGAGGTCGGCTCGTCGAACAGCATGATCTGCGGATTCATGCACAGGGCGCGCGCGATGGCCACGCGCTGTTTTTGACCACCGGACAGGCGGCCCACGGCGGCGTGCGCGAACTTCTCGAGCCCCACGCTCGTCAGATGCTCCATCGCGACCTTCTCGGCCTCGGCCTTGCTCATCTTTTTGAGCGTGACGGG
>USOG01000200.1 GCA_900556365.1 uncultured Collinsella sp. | reverse complement strand
ATTGCCGTGCCCGGCGATGCTTCCTCGCTGCTTCGCGTGCCCCTGAGCTTCTATCGCGCCGACGCCGAGGCCGGCACTGTCGAGCTGTGGTACGCCGTCGTGGGCGACGACACCCGTCGCCTGTCGCAGATGGCCCCCGGCTCCAAGTCCAACCTGTTGGGCCCTGGCGGCCGCGGCTGGCTTGTTCCCGAGGGCACCAGGAAGGCGCTGCTCGTGGCGGGCGGCATCGGTGTTCCGCCCGTGCTGTGCCTTGCCGGCAAGCTTGCCGAGCAGGGTGTGGCCGTCGACGTGTGCCTGGGTTTTGGCACCGCTTCCAAGGCCGTGGGCATCGATGAGTTCCGCGCGCTGGGCGCCACGGTCAACGTTTGCACCGACGACGGCTCGCTCGGCACGCACGGTTTTTGCACCGATCCTGCCGCCGAGCTGCTCGGCGAGGGCGGCTACGACTACGTCGCCAGCTGCGGTCCCGCTGTCATGATGAAGAAGGTCGCCGCTGCTGCCGCCGAGGCCGGTGCGTACTGCGAGGTGTCCCTCGAGCGCATGATGAGCTGTGGCTTTGGCGCCTGCAGCACCTGCAATGTCGAGACGGTCGACGGTATGAAGGGTGCTTGCATGTGCGGCCCCGTGTTCGATGCTTCCAAGGTGGTGGTCTTCTAGTGGGTACCGTGAACATGGCCGTCGATTTCGGCGGCGTCAAGATGCAGAACCCCATCAACACCGCAGCCGGTACTTTTGGTTACGGTTGGCAGTTCCAGAACTTCTTTGATGTTTCCCAGCTGGGCGCCATCACCACCAAGGGTTGCGCAGCTGAGCCCTGGCCCGGCAATCCCGCGCCCCGCATGGCTGAGATTCCCGGCGGTATGATCAACTCCGTGGGCCTTCAGAACCCCGGCGTGGCTGCCTTTGCCCGCGAGTCCGGTCCGTGGCTCGAACAGCTGTCCAAGGACGGCTGCCAGGTCATCTGTCAGGTTGCCGGCCACTCCGTTGACGAGTTTGTCCGCGCGCTCGAGATGTATGTCGAGCTGTGCCCCTGGGCTGCCGGCTACGAGATCAACGTGAGCTGCCCCAATATTGCCGCCGGCGGTGCCGCCATGGGCTCCACGCCCGAGGGCGCCTCTTCCGTTATGGCTGCCTGCCGCAAGGTGACCGATAAGCCGCTGTTCGTGAAGATGGCGCCGGTCAACGTCGCCGAGATCGCCAAGGCCCTCGAGGCTGCCGGCGCCGACGGCCTTTCGGTCATCAACTCCATTCAGGGCATGGCCATCGACGTCCATACCCGCAAGTCCCGCGTGGCCAAGCCCAAGGGCGGCCTTTCGGGCCCGCTGTGCCACCACATCGCCGTGCGCATGGTCTGGGAGGTTGCCCAGGCCGTCGATATCCCCATCAACGGCGTCGGCGGTGTCATGACCGGCGAGGATGCGGCCGAGTTTATCCTGGCCGGCGCCACCTGCGTGTCGGTCGGCATGGCCAACTTCGTCGATCCGTGCGCTTCGCTCAAGATCGCGCATGAGCTCGAGGCCTGGGCTGAGTCCCAGGGCGTAAAGGACATCAACGAGCTGGTAGGTGCTTTCGAATGCTAGAGACCGATGCCCGCGACCGCGTAATCGTCGCCCTCGACTGCGATCGTGAGCGTGCGCTCGAGCTCGCCCACGAGCTTTCGGGTCATGCCGCCTGGCTCAAGGTTGGCATGACGCTCTATTACGCTGAGGGCCCCGAGATCGTCAAGACCTTTAAGGACCTGGGCTTTAAGGTCTTCCTTGACCTTAAGTTCCATGATATTCCGCATCAGGTTCGCGGTGCCGCCCGTTCGGCCTCGCTTGCCGGTGCCGATCTGCTTTCGGTCCACGGCTTGGGTTCGGGCGCCATGCTCGCTGCCTGCCGCGAGGGTGCCGAGGAGGCGCGCGAGGACCGCGCCAAGCTCGTCGCCATCACCGTGCTCACGAGCATGAATCAGGATGCCTTGAGCGAGATTGGCGTCGAGTCGCCGGTGGCCGAGGAGGCCGCCCGCCTGGCAAAGCTCGCTCAGGCCAACGGCGTCGATGGCATCGTGTGCTCGCCGATGGAGGCTCACGACATGCGTGAGCTGCTGGGTCCTGATGCCCTGATCGTGACTCCGGGTGTGCGTCCGGTGGGTGCCGCCTTAGGCGACCAGTCCCGCGTGGCGACGCCTTCCCAGGCTATCGAGCGTGGCGCAAGCCACATTGTGGTGGGCCGTCCCATCACCGGCGCCGACGATCCGGTTGCCGCCTTTGACGCCATTGTCGCCGAGCTGGTCGAAAACGTCGCGTAAAAGATTCCCCTAAGTCACCATTTTGGGTCTCATTAGCACAAAATAGCCCCTGTGCCTGCGTAAACTTTCCCATCCTTTGTGTGGAATCGCAGGTCAGGGGCTTAACTTTGGGCGCAGTATATTGCACTTTTTGCGGGTATCGTCTAACCTATGGAGCCGCGATTGGGCATTTTGTACGTTCTACGTGCTAAAATGCCAATTATTGAATCAGATATAACCCAACTATTTGGAGGTACGAATGGCACTCCCTCAGCTTACCGATGAGCAGCGTAAGCAG
>USOG01000199.1 GCA_900556365.1 uncultured Collinsella sp. | reverse complement strand
GACTTTATCAATCAAATCGAGGACGGCTTGCTGGCCGAGATCCGTGAGCGCATTGAGCTCATCACCGCAGCTCAGCTACCTGATCTCTATCACAACATCGATGAGCTCGAGCCGGCGCCCGGTTCGGTTGAGCTGCTGCGTTATCTTGCGGCCAACCGCGACTTGATCGGTGCGCTGCTGGGTCCGGGCGGCGACCAGGCCTTCATTAAAAGAATCATCGATACCGCGCGTGAGGCTGTGGTGCCGCGTGCGCAGACGGGCATTTTGGGCCTGGCGCTGGGCACGTTCTTTGACTACTACGTCACCTACGTCGTGAGCGCCGAGGTCGGCATGATTCAGCGCTGGTTTGAGCGTGGGCTCACCGAATCGCCCGAGGCCATGGCGCGCATTATGACGGTGCTCGCTTTTGTGCGCCCTGGTGATCTGTATGGCCAACCCATCGATATCAACGTGCCGGAATACGGCATGAAGCTATTGAACTTGCAGCTCGAGGATGCGGCCGACACCGCCGCAGCCGTCGAGTCCAACAACTAAGAGGAGAGACAGATGAGCAAACTCGTCGAGGGCATCAAGGACCGCATGGTCGCTGCCGCACGCGAGGCCGCGCCCGCCGTGGTGGACGCCGCGCAGAAGGCCGCGACCGCGGCTGCCGAGAAAGTTGCCGAGGCAGTTGCCGATGCCAAGAACGCGGCAGGGGAGACGTCCGTCGCTAGCGAGCCCGCCACCGCCGCCGATCCCGTAGCCGCCGCCCAGGCCCCCGAAGGCGCGATCTTCAACCCCGAGAACGCCCGCGGCAACCTGCACTTGGGCATCGATGTGGGCTCCACCACCGTCAAGCTCGCCGTGCTCAACGACGACAACCAGATCGTCTACGCCAAGTACCAGCGCCACCACACCGACGTCCGCGCTTGCGCCCGCGACTTGTTCGAGGGCGCTGCGACCGTGCTGCCGACGGCCCAGATGACCTGCGCCATTACCGGCTCGGGCGGCCTGCTGCTGTCCCAGTGGCTCGACCTGGAGTTTGTCCAGGAGGTCATCGCCAGCAAGCGTGCCGTCGAGACCCTCATCCCGGCCACCGATGTCGCCATCGAGCTGGGCGGCGAGGACGCCAAGATCATCTACTTCGACAACGGCATCGAGCAGCGCATGAACGGCACCTGCGCTGGCGGCACGGGCGCGTTCATCGACCAGATGGCAACCCTGCTGCACACCGACGCGAGCGGCCTCAACGAGCTCGCGGCCAACGCCACCACCATCTATCCCATCGCCAGCCGCTGCGGCGTTTTTGCCAAGACCGACGTCCAGCCGCTGCTCAACGAAGGCGCCCGCCCCGAGGACGTGGCGGCCTCCATCTTCCAAGCCGTCGTGACCCAGACCATCTCGGGCCTGGCGTGCGGCCGTCCCATCCGCGGCAACGTCGCCTTCTTGGGCGGCCCGCTGCAGTACCTCTCCGAGCTGCGCCACCGCTTCTACCTCACGCTCAACCTGGACGAGGAGCACCGCATTGTGCCCCAAAACGCTCACCTGTTTGTGGCGAGCGGCGCCGCCATGGCGCACGAGTCCAACAAGCTCAGCACGTTCCCGCAGCTCATCGAGGCCATCGATGCCCTGGGTGACACGCAGGGTGCCGAGGTCGAGCGTCTGGACCCGCTCTTTGCCACCGACGAGGACTTTGCCGAGTTCAAGACCCGCCACGACCAGGAAGTCGTTCCCAAGGGCAAGCTCGAAGGCTACACCGGCCGCGTGTTCATCGGCATCGACGCCGGCTCCACTACCATGAAGGCCGCGCTCGTGGGCGAGGACGGTCAGCTGCTGCACACCTGGTACGGCAACAACAACGGCGACATCCTGGGCACGGCCAAGGTCATCATGGCCGATTTCTACAACCACATCCCCGCCGGCTGCACTATTGGCCACGTGACTACCACGGGCTACGGCGAGGCACTGCTCATCGAGGCCCTCAAGGCCGACTCCGGCGAGATCGAGACCGTCGCTCACCTGCGCGGCGCCAAGGCGTTCCTGCCCGGCGTCGAGTTCATTCTGGACATTGGCGGCCAGGACATGAAGTGCCTGCGCGTCAAGGACGGCGTTATCGAGCACATCATGCTCAACGAGGCCTGCTCGTCGGGCTGCGGCAGCTTTATCGAGAGTTTCGCCGTGTCTATGAACATGGACGTGCGCGCGTTCGCCGATGCCGCCATCCATGCCAAGGCCCCCGTCGACCTGGGCAGCCGCTGCACGGTCTTTATGAACTCTCGCGTCAAGCAGGCGCAAAAGGAAGGCGCCACGGTGGGCGACATCGCGGCCGGCCTGTCCTATTCCGTCATCAAGAATGCCCTGTTCAAGGTCATTAAGCTGCGCGACCCCAAGGAGATCGGCAGCCAGGTGATCGTCCAGGGCGGCACCTTTATGTCCGATGCTACGCTGCGTGCGTTTGAGCAGCTCACCGGCGTTCATGCCGTACGTCCCGACATCGCCGGCTGCATGGGCGCCTACGGTGCGGCCCTGCTCGCCCGCGATCGCGCCGGCGCCGACGGCACTTCGACCATCCTCTCGGCCGAGGACATCGCGCACCTTACCGTGACGCAAAAGCATGTCCGTTGCGGCCGTTGCTCTAACAACTGCCAGCTTACCGTCAACGACTTTGGCGGCGGCAGGCGCTTCATTACCGGCAACCG
>USOG01000198.1 GCA_900556365.1 uncultured Collinsella sp. | reverse complement strand
CCGCCGACGTCGATGCCGATGTAATACTGCTTAGGTTCCATGGGAGCCCGCCTTTCTCGTTTAAACATTGCCTGTATGGTACCGCTCCCAAGGCAAAAACCTACCAAAAAGAGACAGGTTTGTTTTGGTAGGTTTTATCTGGGAAAACGCGAATGGCCGCTTAACACGACATTACTCAGATGTTTATCTATTTAGAGCGCTCTAATTTATATGCAAAGCGACTTTTAATTTTATCTTTCTCGAACTTTTCAATAACTCAATAGAGATACTTAGGTGTTGACTATACTTTCTTTTATTCTCAATCAAGTTGGAAAGGAGGTTCCTTGATTCCCAAATACGAGGCGATAGCTGCAGATATCCGTCGAAGCATCGAGGACGGCGCCCTTAAGCCGGGCGATAAGTTGCCCACCGTCGTTGAGTTCTGTGAGCTCTATAGCGTTTCCAAAATCACCGTCAAACGAGCGATTGAGCAGATCACCGAGGAAGGCCTTATTACCAGCCGGCGCGGATCGGGCACCTACGTCAAGGACACGGCGGGGCTTCCCGGCCAGGTGTTTTTTCAAGGCAAGAACGACCGTGCCCAAGGCTTTTCGTACGAGCATCGCGGGGAGAAAGTGACCTCGGTGGTCTACGATTTCTCGATCGTCAATCCACCGGCAGAGGTTGCGACCCAGCTGGGAATGGCCGAGGATGACTTCGCCTATCACATCGTGCGCGTGCGTCAGGCCGATGAGAAGCCCATCGTTATCGAGTACACCTACATGCCCCTCGAGCTGATTCCAGGCCTTAAAAAGAAGGACCTGTACGGATCGGTCTACGGCTTTATCCGCGAGCAATGTGGGCTGAAGATTTCGAGCTTCCACCGTACCATTCGCGCCGTGGCAGCAACCGAGGAAGAAGCCGAGCGTCTGGACACCAAACCTGGCTCTCCCCTGCTCGAGCTCACCCAGATTGGCTTTTTGGACAGCGGCGCCGCCTTTGAGTATTCGGTCTCGCGCAACGTTGGCGACCGCTTTGAGTTGCACAACGTAACGTTGGCATAGGTTTTTGTAGTCACGCGGGCGCTCGTTTTGAGCTGTTTTGTGCAACGCCCGCGCAACATAATGGGGGTATGGATATGTCCGATTTGATTAAACTGACGCCGATCTTCCACGAGAAGATCTGGGGTGGCCGCCAGCTCGAAACCGTATTTGGTTACGACATTCCCGAAGGTCCCATCGGTGAGTGCTGGGCCATCTCGGCCCATCCCAACGGTGACTGCCAGATTGCGGAGGGCCCGTATGCCGGCCACACGCTTTCATGGCTGTGGGCCGAGCACCGCGAGCTCTTTGGCAATTGCGAGGGCAAGGAGTTCCCGCTGCTCATTAAGATTCTGGATGCCAAGGACGACCTTTCGATCCAGATTCATCCCAACGATGAGTACGCCGCCGAGCACGAGAACGGCAGCCTGGGCAAAACCGAGTGCTGGTATGTACTGGACTGCGAGCCCGGTGCCACGATCATCGTCGGCCAGCGCGCCAAGGACCGCGTCGAGGCCGCACAGATGATCGAGGAAGGCCGTTGGGACGACATGCTCAACGTGCTGCCGATCCACAAGGGCGACTTTTTCCAGATTGATTCCGGTACCGTGCACGCCATCAAGACCGGCACGCTCATTTTGGAGACGCAGCAGTCGAGCGACGTGACGTATCGCCTGTACGACTACGACCGCCCCGGCACCGACGGCAAGCTGCGCCCGCTGCACATTGAGCAGAGCCTCGACTGCATCAATTTTGATGCTCAGGCTCCGGTCGACGGTACCGTGGCCGCGCCCGAAGTCGACGGCGTGACCGAGCTCGAGTCTAACTCCTGCTACACCGTCGATCGCGTGCGCGTCGACGGCAGCAAGACCCTCGACCAGCGCTGGCCCTTCATGTGTCTGTCGGTCATCGACGGCGAAGGCGCCGTCTGCGGCGACCCCGTCCACAAGGGAAGCCACCTGCTGGCCCCGAGCACCGTCAGCCCCATCGACCTCGAAGGCAAGATGGAACTGATCATCAGCCACCTTTAGATCGCAACAACAACCAAAACGCAACAAGGGGCTCCCCCGTTCATCAACGGAGGAGCCCCTACTCGTATCTACATATCAGCCCACCCGGCTCTCCAGATCAAAAAGCGAACGAGTAGAGCGACGATCGCAAGCAACGTTACCCAAGGACCCGGGCGGGCGTATGGGGCAACATCGATCGCGAGTTCCGCACGCAAAGGAGAGCACTTAATGTGCTCTCCGTCTTGCGCAGGACTGCCCGAGCAGGCGATGTTGCCCCATACGCCCGCCCGGGTCCGCCGAGACTACGACAGCTTGACGATCGGTGCAAAACCTTTCATTAGCTTTTTGGTCTGGCCGGTCTTTTCGAATTGAACCTCGATCATGTCTCCGACAACCGAGATCACGGTACCCGTGCCAAAGGTCTTGTGGCTCACGGTATCGCCTGCGGCAAAGTCCTGCGACGCGCTAGCGCGATCGACCTTGCGCTCCACCGTCGGGGACACCTTGGACGACGGCTTTTTGGCTCGCGGCGCGCCCGAACCAAAGGTCGAGGCAACACGGCCGGCGTCTGGCGAGACCCCACGATGGCGCTCGGTCCCGTAACTGCTGCCGCCAAAGAAGTCGTCAAAGCTCGATCCGCCGCGCGAACCGGAACCGCCGGTCGAGCGCGTATGCGAACCAAACACCTTGC
>USOG01000197.1 GCA_900556365.1 uncultured Collinsella sp. | reverse complement strand
GCGGGGAAATCAAACGGAGTAATCTCTTGGTCCATGGTAGTGGGGACGATAGTGGTCGATCCGGATTCCGCCTTTGCGGCCGGCGCGGTGACAACGGCCATGGGGGATGAGAGCGTGTAGGTTTTGCCCTGGTAGTCGAGCACAAAGCGCAGCTTGCATCCTTCTTCCAGAAGGCTCGATGCCGCGTCGAGGAACTTGTCTTCGAGTGTGAACGTCGCCAGATTATCCGCGCCCGATGCGCTGGCCTTGACTTGGCCAATCTGCGTGACGGTTTCGGGTGAGCTGCCCGCGGCAGGCGTCACTTTATTGATATGTAACGTTGCCTGCCCGCCCTGCGGCAGATGGGCCTGCACGGTAAAAGCGTGCGTGTTGGGCTGGTCGTTTGCTGCTCCGTCCGCTGGCATTGCCATAAACGTGGCGTCGGCGTACTGGATGTCCCATTCGTCGAACGTGAGCTGTCGAAAGTACGGCTCGCCATCGGAGAGCGGACGCGTGGGCGCGGTTATGGCGGTGCCGCCCTGGATACGCGCAAGGGGAATCTCGACATCACGGTAGCCCGCCATGCTAATGGAGATGCCGCCGTTAAAGTCGTACGCGTCGAGAAGCGTCGTCTCGTCCACGTAGCCTTCCGCAAGAGGGGCGACCTCAAAGATGGCCGTGCCCTCGTCGTCGGTAGTGGCGGAGAGCTGCTTGCCCGCGGCATAACGCGACACGAGCGTGACCCGGGCACCCGTGATGGGCGTATTCTTGTTGGCGACGTCGACCACGACCACACCAAACATGGTGCGCGAGAGAACGAGCACCCTGAAGGGGTCTTCTTCGTCGGCATAGGCTTCGGTGGGCGCGAACGGCAATATGAAGGCGTTTGCGCTTCCCGGCACGCGCGGCAACATAATGCTCGCCAGCGAGGATGCTCCGGCAACAAGTAACGAACGGCGATCAAGCATCTTTGGCTCCCATCCCGCAAACATCGGAGGAAATAATCCTATTTTGCGAGAAGGTGCCCCGTGGCGGTAGTGCCGTTCGATGGCCAAAATGTCCAATTTGAGTGCGCGAAAGCGTCAGGCCCCCGGAACGCTTTCGATACGTCGGGCAGTTTGGCCGCTAGCGCAACATGTGGGCAATCAGCTCGGCGCGAGTTCCGATACCAAGCTTGGCATACACTCCTGATAGGCGGTTTTTGACGGTGCCCGGCGATACTCCCATATGGCGTGCGATTTCGGCGTTGGTCCACCCACGACAGGCGAGCATGGCCATGGTGAATTCCGTGGTCGTTAGATCGTCGGCCACGTCCTCGCCCGAATCGGGGTTGTGGATGCGCCGCCAACCGTAGCTGAATCGATACGTAATCTCGATGATGCGCGCGAAGTCGTCAGGGTATTGCGTTTTTAGACACGCCTCGATAAGCCCCTGCAAAAGGCCGTGGTGCTCGCCGATGAGTTCGATAAGGCCGTCGGGACGCGCAACGTCCCAGGCGGTTCCGAAGTGTGCCTTTGCGGCGTCGATATCCTTGAGGCTCATGCATGCCATGGAAGCCGACAGGTGCAGGAACAGCTCCGAGATGGGATAGCTTCCCTGTTTCATGATCAGGGCGTTTTCCGCCATGCCCAGACTGCGGCCATATTCGCCGCGCAGGTACAGGGCATGCGCCATCACGTAGCTGGCGAACAGGCGCAGGCCTTCGGGCAGATGCGACGCAAGCGGATAAAACTCTTCGGCGGAATACGGGGAAGGCAAGTGCAGCAGGACGCTCGCGGCCGAGGCGAACAGGATATGCGTGGCGTGGACGGCGGGCGATTCCTCGTCAGTTGGCGTATCGAGGATGCCCGCAAGGCAACGGCGGGCATCGGCGATACGGTTGAGCGACAGACTGGCATATCCGCAGATAAGGCATGCAGAATAGCGTAGTGCGGGGTCGGTGGCGTCAAGATAGGGGCGCGCCGTCTTGGCAGCGAGGGTGGCCTGTCCGCGAAAGTACAGCGCTTCTGCCGTGGCAATGGCGCGCGAATCGGGGTCGGAAATGTCTGCAACCGCAGCGTCAATCTGCCCCGGCACAAAGGCAGCGCACATCAACGGCATGGGAATGCGCGGGTAGCCATCGCAGTCCATCTTCCATCTCCCATCAGGTGGCAACAATGCAGCAATTGTACTCCTGTTGCTCGGGACCCCCTTCGTTTTACTGTTCGGTTGACGCTGCGGATCGTTTTGGAAGGCTTACGAGCATGGTGGTCCCGTTCTCGGAACTTGCTTCGACCTCTACCGTGCCGCCGTGCAGGGCCGCAATCTCCCAAACAAGCGCTAGCCCGAGTCCTGCGCCGCCGTATGCCCTGCTGCGGGATTTATCCAGGCGAAAGAACGGCTGGAAGATGCTCTCTCGGTACTGTTTGGGTATTCCCGGGCCCTCATCTTTGACTCGCAGGAGCACGTGGCTGTCGCTGTCGCTGATGGAGACATTGACAGTCGAGCCGGAGCGGCTGTAACGGATGGCGTTTTCGACCAGATTAAACACCAGCCGGTAGAGGAGCGTATCACTTCCGATTACTAAAGCGTCTCCAGCACAATTGAGGGCTATGCCCTTATTTTCGGCAAGTGGCGCAAGGTCGGTGAGGACTTCTTCGGACAAGGGACCAAGTTCCACATCGTCCTCGCAAGGAACGCTGCGGAGCTCACTCATCTCGAGCAATACCTTGGTCATTCGAGACATGCGCTCGGTTTGTTCTTG
>USOG01000196.1 GCA_900556365.1 uncultured Collinsella sp. | reverse complement strand
GCCTCGCGCGAACGCTCGACGCTCGTGGCGCCCCACACGCACAGCAGGCGGAAGGCGGCATAGCGCAGCGTGGAGGAGATCTCGTCGAACAGTGCAGTCTCGGCGCCCTCAAAGGCATCGCCCAGCTGCTCGGGGCAGGTGGTAGCGAGCGCCGTCAGGGCATCGAGGGCCTCCCAGCGGGTCTGCGCCTCGGGGCGGTCGAGCGCCTCGATCAGCGCGGGCACGCAGGGCACGACGCGCTGCGGATCGCGCTCGGCAAGCAGGTGCAGCACGCGGGCGGCAAACTGGCGGATGCGGCGCGTGGGGCAGCCGAGCTCCTTGACCAGACGGTCGACGGCGTTCTCGTTCTCCTCTGCCAGCTGAAGCTGTGCCAGCTCCTCGTCGGTGAGCTGTTCGTCTTTGTTTTCTGCCATAGTTACCTCTTCTTACTATTTCTTAGCGTGCTTGCCAGCACCCTTGCTGTCATCGGTGACCGAGATGAGCTGTCGGTCGGCCGCGCCATTGCGACGCGCACGGCGGCGTTCCTCAGCGTCGCCCGCGTCGGCGGCGGCGCGATGAGCCTTGTTGACGTTAAAGACCTCGTCGTGCTTGCGCCACGGACCGACGGACTCGCCAAAGCTCATCTTAAGACCGGCGATAAAGCCGCCGAGCCAGCCGATCGGCGCAAACTGCACCAGCGGGAACAGTGAGAACACCCAGGTCAGCAGGACGACTGCCGCCGCGCCTGCAAAGTTGGCAATCCAGTAGTCGCGCTTGGTGATCACGCGCTTTTCGCAGGCCCACTGGCCGCACAAAAAGCCAATGTAGATCGCAAAGAGAAAGAGCACCAGCGCAAGCACCACGAACGTCCAGCTCATGGGCGCTACTCCCCGTGATGGTGGCCGCAGCAGCACTCGTGGCCGTCGTCATGGCCGTGGCCGCCGCAGCACTCGTGGTCCTCGCCGTGATGGTGACCGCAACCGCACTCATGGTCGTCGCCGTGCTCGCCGCAACCGCAGCCGTCCTCGTGAGCGCCATGTTCCTCGGGACGATACTGCGACCAGTCCAGACCGGCGGCGATGGCGTCGGCCTCCTCCTTATAGAGGACCGTGATGGCCTGGGTGCCCAGCTTGGCACCACCGATGGCGTCGAGCATGTCGTAGAGCGTAAAGGCCACGTCGGCGCCAGGCAGCGCAAGCTCGCGGTCGTCGGCATAGGCGAGCGCCAGACGCAGGTCCTTAATGAAGTGCTCGACCATAAAGCCGGGCTTGTAGTCGCCGTCGAGCGCCTTGGGCGCCAGGCTCTCCATAGCGCCGGACTTGCCGGTGCCGCCCAGGATCATCTGACGGGTCTTCTCCAGATCAAGGCCGCTCAGCTCGGCAAACGCCATGGCGTCTGCCATGCCGACCATGCAGGCGCCCAGCGACACCTGGTTGGCAAGCTTGGCAGCCTGACCCTTGCCGGCGCCGTCGAAGCAGCAGATATTGGCCGCGAAGGTGGCAAGGATGTCGCGGACCGGCGCGATGTCGTTCTCGGTGGCGCCCACGATAGCCGTAAGCGTGCCGGCGATAGCACCCGACTCGCCGCCGGTGACGGGGCAGTCAAACGCCATGCGGCCGGAAACCTGGGCGGCCTCGGCAATGTCGCGCGCCAGCTCGGGCGAGCTCGTGGTGAGGTCGATCAGAACCGCGCCCGGCTTAGTGCACGCGAGCAGACCGTCGCCCGCCAGGTATAGCTCCTCGACCTCGGAGGGATAACCCACCATGGTAAAGACGACATCGGCGTTCGCCACGGCATCTGCCGGCGTATCGGCCCAGACGGCACCGCGCTCAACGAGCGCTGCAGCCTTGGACTTGGTGCGGTTGTTGACCGTGACGGGATAGCCGGCGTCCAAGATGTGGCCGGCGATGGGGGCACCCATGATTCCGGTGCCGATGAATGCGACGGAGAGCTTGATTGCCATGAAACCTTTCCTTTTGGGTTGGGTGTTGTTACCAGGTTAAATACTCGGTGCCAGCGTTTCGGCCGTGACTTGAGGGCGCTTGCAGCCGCAGCGCCTGTCTACTCGCCACGCACGCGGCGCGCGATGCGGTCGGAAAGCGAGGCTTTCTCGGCACGGTTCTTGCCCCAAAACGCGCAGGCCACCATGCCGGGGCCCACGTGCGAGCCAATGGTGGGGCCCACAGAGCTGCGGATGATGGTGACGTCGGCGCAGCCCTCCTCCTTGCGGATGGCGGCTTCGAGCCAGTCGCCATCCTTCTCGGCATCGGCCGTCATGATGGCGATGGGCATGGTGCGATCAGGCACGTAGTTCTCGCGGAACGACTTGAGGATGGACTTGAGCGCCTTCTTACGACCGCGGTTGACGCCGATCAGCGACAGCGAGCCTGCCAGGTCGTAGGACAGCTCGGGTTTGACGTCGAGCTTTGCCGTGAGCTGTGCCGCCGCGGGCGGAATGCGGCCACCGGCAGCCAGCGCGTCAAAGCTATCGAGCGTAAAGTAGCCGTGGACATAGGTCTTGGCCTCGTTTGCCCAGTCGACCAGCTGCTTGGCGGTCAGTCCCGCCGAACGCTGGCGCACGGCCTCGAGCGCCAAGAGCGCGCCGGTCGCGCAGGGCAGAGCGTTGTCGACTACGTAGAGCTCAAAGTTGGGATACTCGGCGCGTACGGCGTCCGCCGCCTGGCACGCGGAGTTGTAGCTCGACGACAGCGCCGAGGTAAAGCACAGGTAGACCGTGGGCGTGCCCTCTTT
>USOG01000195.1 GCA_900556365.1 uncultured Collinsella sp. | reverse complement strand
AAAAACGCATCACCATCTTTGATACCGTCCGCGGGTTTACGATGATTTCAATGGCAGGTTTTCACGCTTGCTACGATCTCGCCTACCTGTACGGTTGGGATATGCCCTGGTTTACCCAGACTGTCTTTCAAGACATCTGGCGCGCCAGCATCAGCTGGGTATTCTTGTTTATCGCGGGTTGGATGTGCACTCTTTCGCGCAACAATATCAAACGTGCCGCCAAATACGCCTTAGCAGCACTCGTCGTCTGGTTGGCAACAACACTTGTCTCAGTCGACGATTCGGTTAATTTTGGCATCATCTACTGTATGGCCGCATGTACCGGCATCGTCGCGTTGACCGATCCCGTCCTTAAAAAGATTTCGGCGAGATGGGGCATGTCCCTATGCCTTGTGTTGTTCGCCCTCACCTGGAGCATCCCCAAGACGACCTACCCTGTCCCATACCTGGCGTGGCTAGGATTTCCGAGCCCTGGATTTATCTCAGGTGATTACTACCCCATCATCCCGTTTATCTTTATGTATCTTGCAGGATACTTCGCCGCACACATAGCGCAGGGAATCGGTAAGACCGCCCCAAGCTGGGCCTACGCCAACCCCCTACCGGCGCTCGCCAGCCTTGGACGTCATGCACTCCCCTTTTATCTGCTGCATCAGCCCATTATTCTGGGCATTTTGGAGCTCGCCTACTCGGTGCGGTAACGCTCTAGACGCGGCGCGATTCGGGCCGGCAACTTCGCCACAATGCGAACTCCGTCCTCTAGATATTCCTCATGCAGAAGGGTTCCCTGCTCATGCACCAGCGTGATGAGGGCGCCCTCGCGATACGGGATATCAGCGGAGAGCAACACATCGGTGGCAGCCGCCTCACGAGCAATACGGTCGACGAGATCGTCGAGTCCCTCGCCCGTCTGGGCCGAGAACAGCACGGCCTCGGGATAGCGACGACGGAAACTCAATCGATCAACGCTATCGAGAAGATCGATTTTATTGAACACCGTAAGCGTCAAACGCTCGCCGGCACCGATCTCGTCAAGAACGAGATCGACTGCCTCGAGCTGGCGCTCGTAGTCCTCGTCAGAGGCATCCACAACTTTAAGGATCAGATCGGCACCAAGAACCTCAGACAGCGTCGATTTAAAGGCATCGACAAGACCATGCGGCAGCTTTTGAATAAAGCCGACGGTATCGGTAATCGTCATTCCGCGACCGCCGGGCAGGCGATACGAACGCGTCGTCGGGTCGAGCGTAGCAAACAGCTTGTCCTGCGAAAGTACCGTAGAGCCTGTCAGGCGATTGAGCAACGTCGATTTACCGGCATTGGTATAACCGGCTAACGCGACGCGAAACGCCGGTGACTCAATACGACTCTTGGATTGAACATCACGACGCTGTTCAACCTGCTTGATCTCACGACGAAGCGCAGCGATCTTATTACGAATGAGGCGACGGTCGACCTCGAGCTGACTTTCGCCCTGACCAAAGCGTGAGCCGATGCCGCCGCGCGTCTGTTCCTTGGCGAGATGGCTCCACATGCCGCGCAGACGAGGCAACAGATATTGAAGCTGCGCCAGCTGTACCTGTAGGCGTCCCTCACGCGTCTGAGCATGCAGGCCAAAGATATCCAAGATCAGTGCCGTACGATCGATAATCTTTACCGGCTCGCCCACGGCTTTCTCCAAATAGGATTGCTGCGAGGGCGTCAGGTCGTCGTCAAAAATAACGACATCGGCATCCATGCGATGTACCAGACCGCACAGCTCCTCTACCTTACCGGAACCGATAAATGATTTGGGATACGGCTTTACCAAACGCTGAGACAAGCGAGCCACGCACTGGGCACCAGCCGTGTGGGCAAGGCGCTCCAGCTCATCGAGCGATCGATCGAGTGGCCATGCATTGTCGCGCCACTCAACACCAACCAAAATGGCACGCTCGGGCTCGGGTGCCGTGGGAACAAGGGGGAAACGAGCCATTAGGCAGCCTCAATACGATGCAGGATATCAGCAACGACCTCATCGATCGTACATTCATCCATATCAAACCACGCGATACGGTCATCGCGCTTAAACCACGAAAGCTGACGTTTGGCATAGCGACGCGAACGCATCTTAATGAGTTCGCGAGCCTCATCCATGCTCGTCACGCCATTGAAAGCATCGATGATCTCTTTATAGCCAATTGCCTGCATCGAAGTCAGGGCATCTCCCAGCCCCTGGTCCATAAGACCGCGAACCTCATCAACAAGACCCTGCTCAAACATCACATCGACACGTAGGTTAATGCGTTCATAGAGCACCTCGCGATTTCGCGTCAGGCCAAACCATAACGCATGATAATGCTCGCGCGGAACACTAAACTGCGACTTTTGTTGCGCATAGGAAACGCCATCATCGTGCATTTCGAGCGCGCGAATCACACGCCGCACGTTATGCGGATGAATAACAGCAGCTGATTCTGGATCGCGCTCGGCAAGCAGGGCATGCAGTTCTTCCTCGCCAATACGCTCGGCAAGCTCCTGATACCCCGCGCGACGATCGTCCTCAAGCTCGCCCGAGGGAAAATCCATCTCATCCAGGGCGGCCTTGAGATACAAGCCTGTGCCCCCGCAAAACACCGGTAGGCGGCCCTCGCCAAGCAAACGCTCAACATGCGCGCGAGCGTCAGCCTGATAAAGCGCCGCAGAGTACGCCACACCCGGCTCTACAATGTCGACGAGACGCAGCGGCGCCGTACACTCATCGGGCGCCATCTTTGCGGTACCGAT
>USOG01000194.1 GCA_900556365.1 uncultured Collinsella sp. | reverse complement strand
ATGGCCAACCTTCGCGACATTAAGAAGCGAATCTCCTCGGTTACCACGACCAAGCAGATCACGCGCACGATGGAGATGGTCTCTACGGCCAAGATCCGTCGTGCCCTCGATCGCTCCAAGCAGGCCGAGCCCTATAAGGAGGCGCTGACCGACGTCATGTTGACGGTCGCCGGCGACGCCTCCTGTTCGGGCACCGATCCCATGCTGCAGAAGCATGAGAGTGTCAAGCATGGCCTGATTGTCGTTATTGCCTCGGACCGCGGCCTTGCCGGCGGTTTCAATACGACGGTGGAGCGCACGGCCGAAAAACTCGCCGCTTCTTGGGCGAACGACGGCATCGAGTGCGAGATCATCGCGTGCGGGCGTAAGCCGGCCACGTATTTCCGTGACCGCGCAAACGTTGTCATGCACTTTGAGGGCAACTCCTCTGAGCCCGATTTCAATCAGGCCCGCATGATCTCCTCTCATATCTGCGATGCGTATCGTGCCGGTGAGCTTGACCGTGTCGAGCTTGTCTACCACCACGCCAAGAACCGCGTGGATCAGGAGCTTCGCGTCGAGCATCTGTTGCCGCTCGACCCCGAGATGATCGCTATGGCCCACGGTCCGCGTAAGAACGAGACCGACGCCCCTAAGCGCATCTCGTCCACGTTCGAGTTCGTGCCCTCTCCCGAGCATGTTCTCGGCAAGCTTGTGCCGTCTTATATCCTGACGGTCATCTACCAGGCCCTGATCGATTCGGCGGCTGCTGAGCAGGGTGCACGCCGCAAGGCCATGCACTCCGCGACGGAAAACGCCACCGCGATCATCTCGACCCTTACCCGCACGTATAGTCGCGTGCGCCAGGCTTCGATCACGACCGAGATTAACGAGATCGTCGGCGGAGCCTCAGCATTGGAGGAACAGTAATGGCTAATAACACCGTAAAGCTTGCGGTCGAGGAAGCCACCAAGAAGACGACTGCCGGTGATGGTCGCATCGTGCGAATCATCGGCCCTGTCGTCGACGTCAAGTTTGACGGCGCGGTGCCCCCGATCTACAACGCGCTCACGGTCGAGGCCGAGACCCCGATCGGTCATCTGAGCACGATCCTCGAGGTCGAGAGCCAGCTTCCGGGCGGCGTCGTCCGCACGGTCGCCATGTCCTCGACCGACGGCCTGCAGCGCGGCCTCATCGCCACCGATACCGGTGAGCCCATGAAGATGCCCGTTGGCCCCAAGACGCTCGGCCGCATTTGGAACGTCATGGGCAAGCCCGTCGACGGCAAGCCCATGCCCGAGGTGGAGGAGTTCTACCCCATCCACCATGCAGCGCCCCGTTTCGACGAGCTCACCACCAAGACCGAGATTTTCGAGACCGGCATCAAGGCCGTCGACCTGCTCGAGCCCTACATCCGTGGCGGCAAGACAGGTCTGTTCGGCGGCGCCGGCGTCGGCAAGACCGTTCTGATTCAGGAGCTCATCAACAACCTCGCCCAGGAGCACGGTGGTACCTCGGTGTTCACCGGCGTCGGCGAGCGTACCCGCGAGGGCACCGACCTGTTCCTCGAGATGAGCGAGTCTGGCGTTATCGACAAGACCTGCTTGGTCTATGGTCAGATGAACGAGCCGCCCGGAGCGCGTCTGCGCATCGGTCTGGCCGGCCTTACCACCGCTGAGTACTTCCGCGATCGCGGCCAGGACGTTCTGCTGTTCATCGACAACATCTTCCGCTTCTCCCAGGCAGGTTCCGAGGTTTCCGCACTGCTGGGCCGTATGCCGTCCGCCGTTGGTTACCAGCCCACGCTGGCAACCGAGATGGGCGACCTCCAGGAGCGCATTACCTCGACCAAGACGGGCTCCATTACCTCCGTCCAGGCTGTCTACGTCCCCGCAGACGACCTGACCGACCCGGCGCCTGCCACGACGTTTACGCACCTCGACGCCACCACGGTTCTTTCGCGTAGCATTTCGTCGCTCGGCCTGTTCCCGGCTATCGACCCGCTCGCATCTTCCTCCGACGCTCTCGATCCCTCGATCGTCGGCGAGGAGCACTACCGTGTCGCCGTCAAGGTCCAGGAGCTCCTGCAGGAGTACTCCGACCTTCAGGACATCATCGCCATTCTGGGTATGGACGAGCTGTCCGAGGAGCAGCGCCTTACGGTCAACCGTGCCCGTAAGATTCAGCAGTTCCTCTCGCAGTCCTTCCACGTCGCCGAGAAGTTCACTGGCAATCCCGGTGTCTACGTTCGCGTCGAGGATACCGTCCGCTCCTTCGCCGAGATTGTCGACGGCAAGGCCGATGACCTGCCCGAGCAGGCTTTCCGCTATGCTTCCACGATTGAGGACGTGCGCGAGCGCGCCCGCAAGATGGGGGAGAAGTAGGTTATGCGTATCCGCATCGTGTGCCCCGTGAGCTGCGCCTATGAGGGCGACGCTGCGTTTGTGTCGATTCCGTCCACGGATGGCGAGTTTGGCGTTCTGCCTGCTCACTCCAGCGAGATCTGCACGATCGACCGCGGTTACGTTCGCGTTTCCGATAAGGCCATGGGCACTGTCGACCACACGTTTGCCGTGGCCGGCGGCTATGCCCAGGTTGCGGACGATGTCGTGACCGTTCTCGCCGAGCGCGCTTGCGATTTGGCGACCGTCGATGCCGACAAGCTTAAAGCTGATATTCAAGGTTTTGAAGAGAAGCTGGGTAATTTGTCGGAGGATGATGCACGCCGCGCCTACCTCTATAATGAAATCGCATGGTGTAAGCTCAAGCTTGCCCAATAGTCAAACG
>USOG01000193.1 GCA_900556365.1 uncultured Collinsella sp. | reverse complement strand
GCGTGCAGCCCCCATGCGGGACGGCCCGAAGCCAAAATGAGCTTAATGCCCGACTCCTGCGCCGCGAGCAGCTTCTCGCGCGTACGCGGGCTAATCACTTTCTGGTCGTTGGTGAGCGTACCGTCGATATCCATTGCAATGGCTTTGATTGCCATATGTGCCTCCTTGCATCGTTTTTATCGCGCACTATCTTATCCGAGCCGGGGCACGTTCGCACAGCGCGCGCATGACGGTTGCAAAACCACCCCATTTGAAACAAAGGCAAAAAAGTACTTGCAAAGACGCGTTCCGACATATAAGTTGATAAAAGACCGCCGTTGCGGTTTTAAGTAGATCGAGCATATGAAGTTTGAGTTTCAGCGTGTAAGAGAAGGAAGATCGGCAAAGTACAACCCCAAACGCAATGACAACTTAATGAGGTAACTGCCACATGTGAGGCACCCAGGGCATTGCTGTCTCGATTTTGAGCACGATGCCTTCCGCCTTGCATGGGCCGTTCCATCCAGCCCCTGCAGCAACTGCATCACGGGCTCATTGAAAACCGCATAGCACCCCAACGTCAGCACATCACCCACGGCAAGCACATCACCCACGACAACCAACACATCAACAAACAGCACGAACATCAACCGATTGGAGAAGCTATGACAAACCACCACGCTGAAGACGGCGATAAGAAAAGCATTCTGGATGCCCACATTGAGCGAGCATATGCAAACGAATATGACGCCGCCTTTGCCGCCGCGACCATCAAGAACTACGCATCGCTACCGCTCGCGACGATCTTGGCCGACCACCCTCAACTGCTGAAGCGCTGCACAAAGATCATGGGCGACCCCGACATTCGCAAGCTGACAGACCCCTATGCCCCAAAACGCGACAACGATTCGTACGTTCTTACCGTAGGCTGCCTAGCCCATATGCTTACGGCGCTCGACACGAAACTCAAGCTCGAATGGGAACCCGACGAGCGTCATGAACTCGAAAGCAAGCGGAACACCCTGCGCACCGCACTGTTCCTTCCGTTGGACGGCCTCAAGCGCTGCAACGTCGAGCTCAATACACCGGCGCGGCAAAAGCCCGGGACCACGGGGCAGAAAACTCCAAGATTCCATGCGGCCATCGTCGACCGCAACCGATATAACCGCATGACCGCGCACTTTTCCGCCGAGGGAGCAGCCATAAGGACGCTGATCGATCTGCTGTGCCTCCTGAGCATCAACGAGCTATTTGAGGGCTATCTCGCCCTTGTTCCCGCGACGGCACCCAAGTCGGTAGCAAAGATCATCGAGACCTGCAGACGCCAGTTTGAGCGCCATCGCAATGGCAGCGAGATGAACGCCAGCATCGCGCAGTACTACGTGGCTCATTACAAAAATGACGGATGTGCCCCTGTCGAGCATCAGCTGCGGCTCGCCTACACCACGCCCGTCGCAACGCTCCATCGGTTTGGAGCCCTTGGCGCTTGCGAGCCGCACGAACAGGCAGCCTGCCCCACAACCGAGCTCGATCTCAGGCTCGGACGAAACCTGTAGCCCGCCAGCCCCTCCGCGGGCAACAATCCTATTCCACAACACAACCAACAGAAAGGAGTCCTCATGGACACCAATCATTCCCCCATCATCAGCCCCCTCACCATGCGTGAATCCGCCCGAGGTATCACGCTCACCAGCATTTACGATGAGATGCTCGCCCGTCGCGAGCTCTCCGTCATGGGAAACATCGAAACCCCGATGGCCCACGACCTATGCCAGCAGATTCGCCTGCTCGATGCCACCGACCCCAGCCGCCCCATCACCATATTTGTCGCCAGCGCCGGCGGAAGCGTGCGATCGGGTCTTGCGATCTATGACGCCATGCGCCTCGCATCGTGCCCCATCCGCACCGTCTGCCTGGAATTCGCCGCGTCCATGGGCGCCGTGATCTTTATGGGCGGCGACGATCGCCGTATGGCGCCCCATGCAGAGCTCATGATTCACGACCCGCTGATCCCCCAGGGGGCAGGCGGCTCGGCACTTGCGCTGCAGGAAACCAGCCGACGTCTCATGCAGACCCGCAAGACCCTCACGCAAATCCTCTCGGACCGCAGCGGCCTCACGCCCAAGCGCATCCAGTCCCTCACTGCAAAAGACACCTACCTTTCGGCCAAGCGCGCCGTCGAGCTCGGCTTTGCCCACGAAATCCTCTCGACCACCAAGGAGGTCGCCCATGTCTAACCTCGCCAGCCGCCTCGCCGCATCAGAGTTCGCATCGTCCACCATCCTCGCCAAGGATCGAACGCTTTCCTGCGACACCCGCCAAACGGGACTCAACAACAACGCACTTGTGATCGGCCCCTCGGGAGCCGGCAAGACCCGAAACGTCCTCAAGCCCAACCTGCTGCAAATGAACGCAAGCTACATCGTGCTCGACACCAAAGGCACGCTCTGTCGCGAAGTGGGACCCGTGCTGGCAGCCCACGGTTACCGCGTGCAATGTCTCAACTTCGCCGACCTCAACACCGTCCCGGCCCTTGCGCCCGGCATCGAGCGCTGCGGCTACAACCCCCTGAGGCACATTCGCCGCAAGGCGGACGGCAGGCCCAACCAGCAGGACATCCTCTCGGTGGCAAAGGCCATCTGCCCCATCGAGGACAACAACCAGCCTTTTTGGGATCATGCGGCGGCAAACCTGCTGTCGTGTCTTATCGCCTACGTCACCGAACAGCTACCCGCCGACGAGCAGACGATCAGCTCGGTCATCAAGCTGATCGAGCACCTGCAGGACGGTGCCACGG
>USOG01000192.1 GCA_900556365.1 uncultured Collinsella sp. | reverse complement strand
AAGGCCGCCATTAGCGAGCTGCCGCGTCTGCACGGCGGTGCCGAGGTGCTCGACCGCGTGGACGCGCTGCTGGAGGCTGCCGGTATCGTCGCGCCGCTGACGCGCGAGCTGCGTGCCCTGGTTGAGGGCCTGGCACCCGAGGACGCCCAGGTGCTGTCGTTCGACTTCTCTATCATGAACTCTTTCGATTACTACACGGGCCTGGTCTTTAAGGCCTATGCCGGCGGACTGCCCGATCCGGTCGGTTCGGGCGGACGCTATGACTCCATCTTTACCGGCGCATTTGGCGACGGTATCGAGGTGCCGGCGGCGGGCTTCGCCTTTTCGCTCGAGCGTCTGGAGGCCGCGCGCACCTCGGCCGAGGATGCCGCTTCCGACGGCGATCACGCCGCGGGCCGTGGCGCCGAGGGCCCGCTGCGCATCGCCGTGCCCAAGGGCTCGCTTAAGGCCGACACGCTCGACGTGCTCGAGACCGCGGGCCTGGACGTCTCTGAGCTGCGTGACCCCGGCCGTCACCTGATCGTGCGCGGCCGCGACACACGTGCCGGCGAGGGCGCGGTCGGCGATATCGAGTTTGTCATCGTGCGCCCCAGCGACGCGCCTGCTTTTGTGGGCTGTGGCGGTGCCGATTGCGGCATCTGCGGTTGGGATTCGCTTATCGAGGCAGACCTCAACCTGCTGCAGCTGGTCGACCTGGGCTATGGCCTGTGCACCTTTATCGAGGCGGAGCCCGCATGGCGCGCCGGTCAGGCCGAGCGCAACTATGCCCGCCGTGGGTCGCTTCGCGTGGCCACCAAGTATCCGCGCATCGCGAGCGCCTGGTATGCCGAGCGCGGCGTGAACGCCGACATCGTTTCGCTGCACGGTAACGTCGAGTTGGGCCCCATTGTCGGTATGACCGACCGTATCGTGGACATCACCGCCACGGGCGCCACGCTGCGCGATAACGACCTGGTTATTACCGGTCGCATTATGGACTGCACGGCGCGATTCTTCGTCAACCCGGGTGCCGCGCGCCTGGACCCGCGCGTGCGCAACTTGGCCGATCGCCTGGCGGCGGCCGTGAAGGACAAGCATTTTGAGCCCGTTGCGGGCTCGGCACAATAGCGCGAGCACGCACGGGCGTCCCAACGTCTGGGCTGCGGGCCGATTGGCGCCGCCGCCCGGCCTCTCGTTTTTCGAACACAACCTCGACCGATAGGGGATACCGATATGAAGACCATCAAGCTTGCTCCCGGTGAGCGCCTCGTTACCAACCAGCTCAACCGCAAGGGTGTGCTGCCGCAAAACATCGTCGACGCCGCCCGCGATATCGTGGCCGACGTGCGCGCCAATGGCGATGCCGCGGTGCGCGACTACTGTCAGCGTTTTGACGGCGTTGAACTGCAGAGCTTCCGTTTGCCGCAAGAGCAGATCGATGCCGCGCTCGAAGGCCTTGATCCCGCCTTTGTCGCGGCGCTCGAAAAGGCTGCACGCCAGATTCGCGAGTTCCACCAGCGCGAGGTCGAGCAGAGCTGGTTTACCACGCGCCCGGACGGCACGATGCTCGGCGTTAAGGTGACCCCGCTTGCGGCGGCCGGCATCTATGTGCCGGGCGGTCGCGCGCAGTACCCTTCCACCGTGCTTATGAACGCCATTCCCGCCAAGGTGGCCGGCGTCAAACGCGTGGTTATGGTGACCCCGCCGCAAAAAGACGGCCTGATCAGCCCCTACACGCTCGCCGCGGCAAAGCTCGGCGGCGTGGACGAAATCTATATGGTGGGTGGCGCTCAGGCCGTGGCCGCGCTGGCGTACGGTACCGAGACCATTCCGCGTGTCGATAAAATCACCGGTCCGGGCAACGCTTTTGTTGCCGCTGCCAAGCAGATTGTCTCGGGCGATGTGGGAATCGACATGGTCGCTGGCCCGTCCGAGGTCTGCGTGCTGGCCGACGCCACGGCCAAGCCTATGGTGGTCGCGGCAGACCTGATGGCCCAGGCCGAGCACGATCCGCTGGCAGCCTGCTATCTGGTGACTTGCGACGAGCAGTTTGCGCGCGAGGTCGAGGCTGGCATCGACATCCTGGTGGCGCAGTCGCCGCGTGCCGAGATCACGCGTGCCTCGCTCGATAACGAGGGCACCATCGTAGTGGCCGCCGACATGGCTGCCGCCGTCGAGGCCGTGAACACCGTGGCGCCCGAGCACCTGGAGCTGCACTGCAAGGATGCGATGGGCCTGCTTGGCGGCATTCGCAACGCTGGCGCCATCTTTGTAGGCGCCTGGAGCTCCGAGCCGCTTGGCGATTATGTTGCCGGCCCCAACCACACACTGCCGACCGGCGGCACGGCCATGTTCTCCAACCCGCTTTCGGTCGAAGAGTTCGTTAAGCGCTCGAGCGTCATTTGCTATACGCCTGAGGGTCTGCTCTCCGACGCTCCCGCTACGCAGCGCCTGGCCGAGGCCGAGGGCCTGTGGGCGCACGCGCTTTCTGCTGCCCTGCGTCGTCGCGTGCTGGAGCAGGGCGAGGATGCCGTGAGTGCCGAGTCACTGGCTGCGGCCGACCTGACCAAGGTCGCCTGGCCGGGCGACGCCGTGGCGACGGTTGCTGAGGGCGTGGACCTGGCGGCGGCTGCGGGCGGTGCCGCTGGCGCGACCGGCGAGGAGGCCTAATATGGCCGAGCTGACGCCCCGCATGAAGGAGCTCGTCCAGCCCTACTTGACCGGCATTGAGCCCTACGATCCCAACTTTACGCCCACGCGCATCAACCTTTCGGCCAACGAGAACACCTATCCCGTG
>USOG01000191.1 GCA_900556365.1 uncultured Collinsella sp. | reverse complement strand
GGGCTCGAGATAGAAAAAGGCCCCCGGTCGAAACCGGAGGCCTTCCAATCACCTAGAGCGCAAAAACAGGCGTGAGGGACTCACTGTCGACCGATCGTATTCACATCACGCCACCACCAGTTGTTGAGAGAGTTCATCGTGTTCTTCATGTTGGTGGCTCCTTTCGTGATGCCGTGGCGCGGTCGCACCTAGTTGCTGTTGCGCTGCACTATAGCACAGCGAAGTGTGTGCGGGGAAATCTTTTTTGAAAAGATTTCAGGCGGGTTTCCCGCCGGTCAAAAGAGTGGGCTGAGCGGGCGAGGTTGCCATTGCTGCCTTGCCCGCTCAGCTAAGACGTTACTCCTTATTGCGACGGTAGAGGAAGTAACCGCCCGCGGAGATGACGGCAACGCCGGCGATGGCGAATGCAGCCACCACGCGGCCATCAAAACGATCACCGGTGGTGGGCAGGCCGCCCTTGGTGTTCGCCTTGTTGGTGGTTACCGTGGTCGTGGTGTCCGACTTGCCAGGCTTCTCGGGCTTGGTGGTGGGCTGCTCGGGCTTAGCGGGCTGCTCGGGGGTACCGGGCTGCTCAGGAGTACCAGGCTGCTCGGGAGTGCCAGGCTGATCCGGGGTTACCGGGTCGGTGGCAAGAGCGTCCTTGGCGTAGGTGATGGACACCTTGAGGCCGTTGGTCTCGGTGTTCAGGTCGCTTGGGGTGAAGGGCTGGTCGAAGTTTTCGGCCTTCTGATAGGCGCGCATCTCCTGGAGCAGGGCCTTGCACTTCTTGTAGGTGTTCTCGGTAGCAGCCTTGCCGGCCTTGTTGGCCAGGGCAGTGCGGCCCTCGGTGGTCGTCTCGGCCAGCATGGCGGCGTCAACTTCCTTGTTCTGCTCGATGAGCTCATTCTGGAGCGCATCGAGGTAGGCGCGGACGCTGATACCAAGGGTGTCAGGGTTCTCAAAGCAGAGCGAGCTGATGTCCATGAGGACGTAATTGATAGAGTTCTCGGGTTCCTCGTTGTTCACGATGTCGGTCTCATTGCAGTGGTCGAAGGAGACAGTCTGATCGCTGAAATACGGGCTGACCTCAGTTATCAGAGCGGAGTACAACGGGATGGCGACGGAGTACGCGGCGCGGGAGAGCATTTCCCACTGGATGGTAGCGACTTCGGGGTCATACCCGCGACGAATCTGGAAGAGGTTGATCTCGGTGTTGCGCTCGCTGCCGATGCAATAAACACCATCAGTGTTCGCGTTGAGGCCAGGGACGTTCTCGCCGCGGTTGCCGAAGGCGCGAATCAACTCGAAAGTGCTCCAACCAGACTTGCCAGGCTTGAAGAACAGGGGCTGGATTTCGCTGACCATGGCTCCCTTTTGGTCAGGTTTTCCTTTCTTCTTTACTGTGATAATGTCGTAATCTGTGCCTTCGGTCAGCTGACTACCAAAATAATTGCGGCCTTGCACATAGCGGGACCACTGGTTTACGCCGGAATCGGCGAGGCTCTCGCCATACGTTTGGGCGACATCGAATTTGCCGTCAGCGGAGTATTTGGCGAAACCCTTTTCTTCGGGCATGGATTGGATCTTTTCAGAGTGGAGGCAATTCTCGGTGTCATTGAGGTCGACATCGTAGTTGAGGCTCCCGATATTAGGGTTGAGCGACGCGACGTCGTCGGTGAGCTTCATGGCGATCCACTGATGGCCGGAAAGTCCGGCGAACAGCCAGGTCTCATTGTTGTCGGCGATGATGATCTGGTCGTTGGTGCAGATGCCCTGGTCGTCGACCAAGCTACCGAGGAGCTTGACGCCCTCGCGGGCCGTGGCGCTCTCGCCCAGGATGACACTGGCGTAGTTGTACTCACCGATGCCGGTCTCCTCGGTGACGGGGTCGGCCTCCTCGGCCTTCTCGTTGTAGGAGGTGCTCAGCGTAGCAGAGCAGGAGACGCCCTTCTCGTTGATGCCGGCCTCGGAATAAGCGTCATAGCGATCTTCCCACTGAGAGGGGTTGTCGCGAACGAAGGTGTAGCGGTAGGTTGCGCCCTTGGACTTGTACTTAAAGCCGGATTCGAGCGATGTGTACTCGCTGCCGTCCTTGTGTGCGGGCTCGATGCCAAAGTGCTTGATGTAGCGTGCGCCAAAGTCTTCTGCGCGGCCGTAGTACGTGTTGCCGTCCGCCGTGAGCTTGCTGCCCATGTAGATCTGGGTGCAGGCGAGCGCAGATGTCGGCATGGACATGATGGTTGCAGCTCCAAAGGCGAGGCCTATGCCAAGCTTTTTGAGCGCGTTGACGGGGTGAGTTTTCCTCATTTTCCCTCCCAGCGTGCGAAAGCCCTCCGTTGCCAGAGGGCTTCAGCCAATAAAGACACCCCATTAGCGTAACGAACTGGAAACAATATTCATCTATGAAAGAAACTTACTCGATAAGCGTAATGAAATATGCGATGAGCGGTTAATTATACTCGGTTTGTAGCTTTACTTTAATAAAGACGCCCTGCAATTACTGTACCTGAATAAAGCGCCTTGCACGGGTTGCAAAGAAAAATCCCCTGCTGTTTGGCAAGTGCATAAACAGCAGGGGAGACGATAATTGGATGAATATCATACCAATGTGGAGTTACTTCTTTCGACGGTGGATCACGTTGATCGCATAACCGACAAGCATGGCCAGAACAATGACGATAAAGCCGAGCAGGGGATTGTCGTTCATGGGGTCCTCCTATTTTCCGAGCGGGGAGAATTCGTCGACGATGAGGTCGAGGCATTGCGGAAGTGCGCGGGCACCAAAGACGCCCGAGTTGCTGGAGATGATCTCGCC
>USOG01000190.1 GCA_900556365.1 uncultured Collinsella sp. | reverse complement strand
TCGCAAGGAACGCTGCGGAGCTCACTCATCTCGAGCAATACCTTGGTCATTCGAGACATGCGCTCGGTTTGTTCTTGTAGCAGGCCGAGCAGCTCGGCTGTTTCGGGTTGCAGTCCGGAGTGCTCGGAGATGAAGAGTTCAATCTGTGCTTGCATAAGGGCGAGCGGGGTGCGCAGCTCGTGTGCGGCGTTGCCGGTAAACTGATGCTGTGCAGAGAACCCTTCGCCAAGACGGGCGATCATGTCGTTGAAAGAGGCGCTGCATCGTTGTAGCTCGGTGGGCACATCTTCACTGAGTCTGATTTCGCTTAGGTTGTCAGGCTGCACACGCTCAACCTGGGCTGCAAAAGCCCGTAGCGGTTTGAGTGCACGGCCGCTCACAAAGTATGCCAGCGCGCCGCCAAGGAGTGTGACTCCAGCCGTGATGTACCAGGCTGTCGCGCCAAAAGACTCCTGTGCGTCGTTTACGACGATCGTGACCTTGTCATCGGGGGTCGCTTTCGTTGGGTCGAACGCCTGGGACGGATCTTCGCCGGTTGCGTTAAAGGCCGAGATGTTGCTGCCGATGGCATCCATGTAGCGCATGCCCGTATAGCCGACCAGGCAGTTCGTCAGCACGCATGCCGCACACGTCAGCAGTGCCGTCATAATCGTTATGCGCCATTGCAGCGAAAGCCTTTTCATTCGCTATCCTCCATAACGTAGCCCTCTCCAATCCGATTGCGAATCGGGTCGTATCCCAAAGCGCTGCGTAGCTTTTTGCGGAGTGACGAGATGTGAACGCGGGTTGCGTTGCTAAAGCTGTTCACGCTGCTATCCCAAACGTGCTCGATAAGCTCCTCTTGACTTACCGGACGCCCCTGATTAAGCATCAGGTATTCCAAGATTCCCGTTTCCTTGCGCGTAAGAGATAAAGCCTCGCTGTCCACGGAAGCGATGCGCGCCTTGGTGTCAAAGCGGAGCTTCCCGCAGGTTAATACTATGTCGCTTTGTGCGAAGCGCCTGAGGGTAAGGCTGCGGATCCTTGCCGCAAGCTCGTCAAGATGAAACGGCTTGGTAAGGTAATCGTTGGCGCCGGCATCGAGTCCGGCGACTTTATCGGATACTTCGCCACGTGCGGACAGAATCAGTACCTTGGTCTCGCAGTCGGTTTTCCTAAGTTCCCTGAGCACGGTCATGCCATCGATACGGGGAAGGTTGAGGTCGAGCACCACGAGGTCAAAGACTTCGACGCCCAGCAGGTCGAGTGCCTCCTGTCCATCGTGACAGCAGTCGACGCTGTACGCCAAGTTTCGCAAGCTGCGCGCGATTGCATCGCACAGTGCTCGCTCGTCTTCGACGATCAAAATACGCATAACAGTCTCCTTGCACATTCCAAATCGCGCTTAACACGGATTTTATAGTCGATATGGTCCAATGGTCGCGTAACGAAAGGAGTGGTCGAGTTGTTCAAAGCGGTAAAACCCATGGTACAGGTCGCTTTGTTGATCGTCGGAGTTGCCATGGTGTGCTTTGGTGTTATGCGTGGCGAGGCGGATGCCGTGCTGGCCAAAGCGATTAGGCTGTGCTTGGAGTGTATCGGAATTGGATAAAAGAGAAAACACCGCGTCGCATGTTTTGGCCCGATTTCGAGGATTCATTCAGGCGGCGGCGACGCTGGTCACCAATATTCACCTGCCAAACTTTGCCAAAGGAAGCATCTATCAAGGCGCGGGAAAAACAGTCTGCGTACCTGGACTTAATTGCTATTCGTGCCCCGCGGCATCGGGTGCGTGCCCCATCGGGTCGTTCCAGTCGGTGGTAGGTTCATCCAAGTTCAACTTTTCTTACTATGTTACCGGCACGCTCATTTTGCTCGGCGTGCTGCTGGGACGTTTTGTATGCGGCTTTCTGTGCCCGTTTGGCTGGCTGCAGGAGCTGCTTCATAAGATTCCCGGCAAAAAGTTCTCCACGAAAAAGCTCAAGCCGCTCACGTACATCAAGTATGTCGTGCTGCTGTTTGCCGTGGTGCTGCTGCCCGTCTTGGTGGTTAACGACGTGGGGATGGGCGATCCGTTCTTTTGTAAGTACATCTGTCCGCAGGGCGTACTCGAGGGCGCCATTCCGCTGGCCATTGCTAATGCCGGCATTCGATCTGCGTTGGGACATCTCTTTACTTGGAAACTTGCCGTTCTCATTGCCGTGGTAGTGCTGAGCGTTTTGTTCTACCGCCCCTTCTGCAAATGGATTTGTCCACTCGGCGCATTCTATGCGCTCATGAATAAGGTGTCCTTGTTGGGGATTCAGGTCGACGCGTGCAAATGCGTCTCGTGCGGCAAGTGTTCAAGGGTTTGTCAGATGGACGTTGATGTGGTCCGGGCGCCCAATCATGCCGAATGTATCCGGTGCGGAAAGTGCATCGGGGCCTGTCCCGTCGATGCCATCAGCTATCGCTATGGCCTGGATGTGTCGGCGGAAAAGCTCCCCTTGACCGCCGATAAAAAGTAAACAAGCTTCGACAAAACGGAGGAATGACTATGAAGCTTTCTAAGATTGCGGCCCTGTTTATGGTGCCGGTATTGGCCTTGTGCCTTGTGGCATGTTCGGCGCCCGGTGGCAATGCGAGCGAATCTGCGAGCTCCGATCCTAAGATTGCAGAACTCACTGCGCAGAAGCCGGCCAATGCCGACGAGGCCGCCGAGCTGTATGCGAAGCTCATGCAGAAGGAGAACGAGATCTTTTCGAGTGATAACGCGCTGTGGGAAAAGGTATTCAATGCGGCAAATAAAGACTCGGCAATGATTGAGGACGGCAGCAATTACGGCGATTT
>USOG01000189.1 GCA_900556365.1 uncultured Collinsella sp. | reverse complement strand
CCCAGCTCGACGCCCCACTGGTCGTAGGAGTCGATGCCCCAGACCGTGCCCTCGACAAACGTGATGTGCTCGTACAGTGCGATGAGCTCGCCGAGTGCGAACGGGGTCAGCGTGTCGCCAAAGATCGAGGTCGTCGGACGGTTACCCTCAAAGCAGCGGGCCGGGACGATCTGCTCGGGCGTGCCCTCGGCACGAACCTCATCGGCCGTCTTACCAAAGGCGAGCGCCTTGGTCTGGGCCAGGAAGTTGCCCAGGAACAGCTCGTGGACATCCTGGCCGCTGTCGGTCGCAGGGTTGGCGGTATTGGCGAAGGCGATGAAGTCAGCCGGAACCACCACAGTGCCCTGGTGCAGCAGCTGATAGAAGGCATGCTGGCCGTTGGTGCCGGGCTCGCCCCAGAAGATCTCACCGGTGTCGGAGGTCACGGCGCTGCCGTCCCAGCGGACATGCTTGCCGTTGGACTCCATGGTGAGCTGCTGCAGGTAGGCCGGGAAGCGGTGCAGGTACTGGCAGTACGGCAGCACGGCGTGGCTCTTGGAACCGAAGAAGTTGACGTACCAGACATTGAGCAGGCCCATCAGCGCGACGGCGTTGTTCTCGAGCGGGGTGTTGCAGAAGTACTCGTCGATGGCGTGGAAGCCCTCGAGGAACTGCTGGAAGCGCTCGGGGCCGAGCACGACGATCAGCGACAGGCCCACGGCGGAGTCAACGGAATAGCGGCCGCCGACCCAGTTCCAGAAACCGAAGGCGTTGGCGGGGTCGATACCGAAGGCCTCGACCTTCTCGAGTGCGGTGGAGACGGCGACGAAGTGCTTTGCCACGGCCTCGGCGTTCTGCTCATCGGAGCCGTCGATGGCGCCCTGAGCCTTGAGCTGCTCGAGCATCCAGGTCTTGACCTCGCGAGCGTTGGTGAGGGTCTCGAGCGTGGTGAAGGTCTTGGAGACGATGATCACGAGCGTGGTCTCGGGATCCAGGCCTTTGAGCTTCTCGGCCTGGTCGTTGGGGTCGATGTTGGAAATGTAGCGGCAGTCGATACCGGCGTCGGCGTAGGGATGCAGAGCCTCGTAAGCCATGACCGGGCCCAGATCGGAGCCGCCGATGCCGATGGACACCAGATGCTCGATCTTTTTGCCGGTAACGCCCTTCCACTCACCGGAGCGCACGCGCTCGGCGAAGGCATACATGCGATCGAGGACCTCGTGCACGTCGGCGACGACGTCCTGGCCGTCGACGATGAGCTGGCCCTTCTCGCTTGCCGGGCGGCGCAGCGCGGTGTGCAGGACGGCGCGGTCCTCGGTGGTGTTGATGTGCTCGCCGGAGAACATGGCATCGCGGCGCTCCTCAAGCTTCACCTCGCGGGCAAGATCGCACAGCAGCTTGACGGTCTCATCGGTCACCAGGTTCTTCGAAAGATCGAAGTGCAGGTCACCGGCGTCAAAGCTCAGCTTGTTCACGCGGTCGGCGTCAGCAGCGAACCAGGCCTTGAGGTCGATACCATCGGCCTCAAGCTTCTCCTGATGAGCCTCGAGCGCCTTCCAAGCGGCAGTCGACGTAGCATCGATAGGTGCGGCAACAGTTGCCATAGAGTCCTCCTCAGCATACGGGCGCACGCCTCCATGCGCCCGGACATTCAGATGCCACTATTCTAGCGCAGGTCAAGACTACAATCAGCGAGCGTTGCCAATCGGCCCCCAAACGGCAACCGATTAAAAAGGGACAGGCTTATTTTGGCAGGTCAAACGCTTTACCAACCAAAAATAACCCGTCCTTTTATGGCAAATATTAGGCCGCGGCGCAGACGCTACCGAGCAACTCACGCAGAGGAGACCCGATGCCCTCCAGCAGTTCGGGCGCGATAATGGCAAAAACGGGAACCTCACCGGTGCCCACGACAGCAGGCGCCTTGCCCTCCGAGAGAATGCATCCATAAGGGACAAAACCGTCTTCGCCGGCATCGAGCGCCGCCATGCGACGCGCGAGCTCGCGCGCAAAGCCAGCAGTATCGGCATCGCCAATCGCCAGGACAAAGTCCACGCCTTCGTCGGTCGCCAGGGCCACGGCTTCGTCGATCAGCTCGTCTCCCCCGTCGCCCCCAACCGAGCCGCAGCGGAAAAGTACGCGCTCGAGTAGGGCTCGATCAAGCGAGCCAAGTGCCACCGAGACAAGCTCATCGCGCGTATGCTTGTCACCGCCCAACACGACCAGCGCCTTGGTGCCACCGTAGTGAGCGACCAATCGTCCGCACCAGCGAGCCACGTCTCCATCCACAACAAGGCGCGTCGGCATACCAAACCCGTAATTGACCATCTTTCCCACAACCCTTCCGTGCACATAGGCGGTATCAATCGTTAGGCTCATGCTACGAAGCGAGCTTTTCCGAGCTGTTTCGCACTCTTTAGAGCTGCGTTAAACCCAATCCAACCGCACGACCATACCTACCAAAACAAACCAGTCCCTTTTTGACAGGTTTTGACGATGTCCGGACGAGCGGGTATTATCGAACAGATATTCGATAAGAACATGTGTTTGATGGGAGGACGCGTGGGGCACGAGCGTCACACCTATATCTGTATCGACCTCAAGACGTTTTACGCTAGCGTCGAGTGCGTCGACCGCGGACTCAACCCGCTCACCACCAACCTGGTCGTTGCCGACGAATCGCGCGGGCGCACGACCATCTGCCTCGCCATCACACAGGCCATGAAGGACTTAGGTATTCACAACCGCTGCCGTCTGTTCGAGATTCCCGACGGCATCGACTACATCAAAGCAGTGCCGCGTATGCAGCACTACATGGAGGTGTCGGCGCA
>USOG01000188.1 GCA_900556365.1 uncultured Collinsella sp. | reverse complement strand
CAGCATGTCACCAAAGCGTGCAGCCATCAGAATCCTCCAAACTCACGATCTTCACGTGCCATCTCGGCGTCGACAGACTCCAGCGCGGCAAGCCCCTCCTCGTCCAACAGGACCTCGCGCGGCTTGGAACCATCGGGCGGGCCGACGACACCCTTTTCTTCCAGCATGTCCATAATACGCCCGGCACGCGCATAGCCAACCTTCAGACGACGTTGCAGGCCAGATGTGGAGCCAAGCTGCGATTCCACCACAATATGAGCAGCTTCCCAGATAAGCGGGTCGTCGTCCTGAGGCTCGGCAACGCCGGTACGGACAATGCCGCCGCCACCCGCCATGGACATGGAAGCGGGCGCCACGGCAGACAGGATCTCCTCGTGGTAGTCGGGCTCGCTCTGCGACTTGACGAACTCGACAATCTCATTGATTTCATCGTCCGAGACAAAGCAGCCCTGAATACGGCGAGGCTTGCCCCAGTCGACCTTGGAGAACAGCATGTCGCCCAAACCGGTGAGCTTTTCGGCACCCATCTGGTCGATGATGACGCGCGAGTCGATGCCCGTGGCGACGTTAAAGGCGATGCGGTTGGTGATGTTGGCCTTGATAAGGCCCGTCACCACGTTGGAGCTGGGGCGCTGCGTGGCCACGATAAGATGGATACCGGCGGCACGGCCCAGCTGGGCGATACGCACAATCGACGCCTCGACATCCTTACCGGCGACCATCATCAGGTCAGAGAGCTCGTCGATGATAATGACCAGATAGGGCATCTTTTGCGGCGGGTTATCGTAATGCTCAAACTCGCCGGCGGCCTGCTTTTCGTTGTAGGTCGAGATCTTACGCACGTTAAGGCGCTCGAAGACCTTCAGGCGACGCTCCATCTCGGACACGGCCCATTGCAGAGCGCTCGCGGCCTGCTTGGGCTCGGTCACCACGGGCACATAGAGATGCGGCAAACCGTTATAGCCCGCAAGCTCGACGCGCTTGGGGTCGACCATGATCAGGCGAACGTCCTCGGGAAGGGCTCGCATGAGCAGGGTCGTGATGATGGAATTGATCATCACCGACTTACCAGAACCGGTCGTGCCGGCGATCAGCAGGTGGGGCATCTTGGCGAGGTCAGCGACGACCGGCGTGCCCTCGGCATCTCGACCGATGGCCAGCTCGAGCGGACCGCCCTTCACATAGGGAAGCACGTCGCCCAGGTTGACGTTCTGGCGCTTGCGATTGGGAATCTCGATACCCACAAGCGAGGTACCGGGGATCGGGGCAAAGATGCGCACCGACTGAGCAGCGAGCGAAAGCGCGATATCGTCCTCGAGGCTCGAAATCTTGCTCACGCGCTCGCCCTCGCCAGGTTGCAGCTTAAAGGTCGTCACCGTGGGGCCGGCGATCCAGCCGACCACGCGGGCACTGCGGCCAAACTCAAGCAAGGTGGATTGCAGTGACTCGGCAGTCTGTTCCAGCTCCTTGTCAGATGACGCGGAGGACGCCGACTGCGGGTTGGCGTGCAGGATCTCGAGCGGCGGAAGCTTGAGGCCGTCCTCTTCTTCGCCCTCGTTATCCGCGGGGGCATTGACCGCTCCCCCATCGCTAGGAGTAGGCGCCTCGGCAGCGCCCGCGACAGCCGTATCGGCAACCTTGGGATGCTTCAAGAAGTCGGGAATCTGAGGTGTTGCCGAGACAGGATTCACGGCAAACGGCGGCTCGGACTCGTCGATCTTATCGGGGTCGTCTTCCATCGAAAGCTGGCCGGTTACCTGTTCGCGCTTAGCATGGCGACGCGGCAGCAAAGTTGTCTTTGCGGTCTCAATCGGAGCCTCGTCGTCCCCGTCATCGCCCTCGGTAAGCTCAATCTCGCTATCGGACCAGGACGGGTCGGGCTCGCTCGTATTGAGCTTAGGCGCAGCCTTGCCCTTCTTGGCATGGCGACGCGGCAGCAGCGTCGTCTTAGCGCGCTCGGCCTCCACGGCATCGGATACGTCGACAAACGGATTCTCGTCCTCGTCGTCATCGTCCAAAACCGGGTCCACATCGTTGCCCATAACCGTGGTCACGGCAGCATCGGGGCCCTTTTGACGAAGAATGCTCAGGTGCGGACGGGCAACGCCGGGCACCGACAGGGCTTCGTCGTCACCCCACGGGCTCGCGTTAACATCGGCACGACGGCGCTCGGCAAAATCGGCCGCACGATCGCGGGCAGAGCGCAGCACGCCACCCACCGAAAAGCCAATGATGACAAAACCAACGACGGCCAGACCCAACAGGACCACCATCGCGATAGGCTTACCCAGGGCATTCTGCAGCGCACTCGCAATAAACGCACCGATGTAGCCACCCGAGGCGGACAGATTTTGCGGCGTGAACATAAGGTCACACGAGTCGCTCGTACCCGGCACCATCAGCGAAAGAATGGAGACGACGGCGATAAAGACCACGGCTCCGCCCGCGACCGAGCGAATGTTGAGCGGCGAGTCCTCGCCTAAAAAGAGCGTAGCGGCAAACAGCAAAATGACGATCGGCAGCACGTAGGCACCCAGACCAAAGCCCAGGTGGTAGAAACCGGCAACCGCAGCCGTAACGGGTGCGGTCGCCGGCGAAATCACGGCAATGAAGGACGCAATCGCCAAAACGGCGATGACCACGCCGGCGATATCGCGGTTGGCCGAGGGCTCGACCAGCGGCTCAAAATCGTCGAAGTCGGCCTCGTGGCCCTTATTGGCACGAAGATGGGAACCGGCACCCTTAGCAGATGCCGGTTGGTTATTGGCCTTATTACCTTTGGCGTTTTGTGCAGATCCGCGCGCCAAACTAAACCTCCATGACGACCGGGATGATCATCGGACGGGTGCGCG
>USOG01000187.1 GCA_900556365.1 uncultured Collinsella sp. | reverse complement strand
GCCATTAGACGACATCCCAATGACTGCATCGCTGCGCTCGGCTGTGCCTTTGCGCAAGAAAGAAATATACGGGAAGTCTCGCCGTGACGCAAGCCCCAATTTTGACTTTTTTGAAATTCAGTCAAATTGGCCTAATTTAGTCCAACCCGTGAAGGACCTGTGAAGCCAACCGCTGTACACGAAGGGCAAAACGCCGTGAGCGGTAGCCGTCAACCGTTGGCAGATTCTACCGTGAAAACGATAGCACCAGGCAACACAATCGAAGTATCAATGATCGCGTAGATATCGAGGCACCATGGACGAAGAGCTTGATTACCTATGGGAGACCCTGGGCCTCGAGATCACTGCCGACCTTTGGCCCGAACGGGACAAAATTCACCCCACGTTACGCCCCGCCATTACTGTGGTGCAGGCAAAATACCGCCATGCATCCTTTTTGATCATGCGGATGTCATGGCACGCGGGACTCCCCGACCTTAAGCGAATCCAGGCAAGCCTCGTCGAGTTGTCCGGTATGCCGACCGTCATATCCGAGGCGCACCTGGAGCAGCGCCAGCGCGAGCGACTGCAACAGCAGCGGATTCCCTTTATCTGCCCCGGCGTTCAGGCATATCTGCCCTTTATGGACGAGGAGTACTGGAGCGGCAAGCCCAACAAACACGTAAAGGTCTACGATCCGCACGAATGGGCACAGCTGGCGGACTGACTGGGGCAGGCCCGCCGGCGGAAAGTGCGTCCCAGATTTCAAGCTCAAACTGGTCCCTACTTTCCCGTCGAGCCCTCAACCGGAAACCGTGTCCCGCAATCGAAGCTCAGAATGGGACGTGCTTTCCGCAACCGGCCACTTTGGGAAAGTGCATCCCATTCTGGAAGCGAATTCCGGGTCGCACTTTCCGCAGCCGCTACAGCAACGCCTCGGCCCAAGCCGCTTCCCTAAAGCCGGGAATCGCAAAGTCGTCGCCCACCAGCAGCGGACGCTTGACCAGCATGCCGTCGGTCGCCAGCAGCTCGTAGCACTCCCGATCCGTCATGCCCGCATCCAGACGCGCCTTCAGGCCCAGCTCTCGATATTTCATGCCCGACGAATTAAAGAAGCGCCGCACCGGCAGCCCCGAACGAGCAATCCAGGTCGCAAGCTCATCAGCCGTGGGATTGTCCAAAACGATATCGCGATCGATATACTCTACCCCATGTTCGTCCAGCCATGCCTTGGCCTTCTTACAGGTCGAGCACTTGGGATATTCAACAAGCAGTACGGTCATGGGAATCCTCCGAATATAGATCGGCCAACGCGAGCACACGCCACACGAGGCGCCTTCGTATGATGGGCCAATGTAGCCCACGGGTCACACGCTAAACGAACCGTACCCCGAATCCGCGTTTGATGAACGGCAGTAGCTCCATTGCCTCGGGCGTGATATGGCCCGCAACGTTCATGCGCTCGTCACCGGGAAGATCGACCCGCGCAATCTCAAGCTCGCCTTCGTAGCGCCCATATCCGCTATTGCTCACAGCGATCGACCCCGCCTTTCGCGGCAGGCCGGCTCCGGCATCCGTCGGCACGGAATCCGGCTTAAGCGTCGTACGTGACTCCTGAGACCTAAAGATGAAGACGCTCGAGTCGGGCCGGTCGTGATGAATCTGCCCGCGCGCATAGGCATAACCGGGCTCAAGCTCGCATTGCAGGTCCACGTATCCGGCGGAAACTTGAGCAAACTGCGCCCAGCCCGCATCGGATAGATCGGGGTCGCCGACCAACACAATGTCGCAATCGGCGCCATGTGCAAGCTCAAGCATATTGAGAGCAACCTTTGACGCGCGACCGCGCTGCGCCTCGACCGTCGGCAGTCCCTCGAATACCGGCCCGCGAACGTTAGCATCACCCGGCACAAAAGCCATGATTTCGAATCCAAGCGCCGCAAGACGAAGATTCACCCGAGCAATGTCCTCCAGAGCTAAACCGGTATAAGGCTTGGGGTAAAAATTGTGGCAGGCGGCAAAACGAGTCACATCGGCACCAGCCTCACGCCACGATGCGATTTCATCAGAACTCACCGTCGATGCATTGACCACAATGTGAAATACACCGGACAGCTCCGCGACCCGCTGGGCGCTAAAGCCATAGTCCAAACGAAGGTATTCCAACCCCAGATCGCGCAGGTCCTCGATGCGCTCAAGCCCGAGCAAATCGCACGTGCGAGGCCCCACATCGGCAATGAGCGCAATGCCGCGGGCGGAAAGCAGCGACAGCACATGACGGACCTTATCGGCATACGCCGCTCCCCCATCCTCGGGAATATGCAGCGAGGTGAACGCATAGCGCGCACCCGCCGCGGCACCATGTTCAATCGTCCGCTCAATATCCTGCAGAGGGCTGGAAAGATAAATCGAAATACCCGTTTTCACGCTTCAACGCTCCTTTAAAAAAGGCCGGCGGAGCAGCTAGCCCCGCCGGCACAACCATAACATCAAGAAATCTGCCGCGCGCCGCGAACCCCGAGCAACACGGCTCGCGATATCAAACTACTCGCCAAAGAACTCGTTGATCTTCTGCTCGTCGACACCGAAGAACCACGTCAGGACAAAGCCGGCGGCATAGGCAAGCAGCATAGCGGCAACGTAGCCGAGCTGCTGGCCAGGAACGACGATCAGCAGGCCAAACAGACCGGAAACGCCCTGAGAAACCGTGCCGATGTGAAGCAGCGCCGCGAGCGCGCCGCCAAATCCGGCACCCAGGCAGGCCGTCACAAACGGACGAACGAGCGGCAGCGTAACAGCATACATCAGAGGCTCGCCCACACCCAGGATTCCAACGGGAATGGACTCTGCGACGTACTTCTTGAGCTTGGCGTT
>USOG01000186.1 GCA_900556365.1 uncultured Collinsella sp. | reverse complement strand
TGCTCCGAGCCCCTTAAGGTCGAGGAGTTTATCGTCAAGCATCTCAACCGCACGGCAACGATCAGCCGTGGCTACGGTGCCTTCTCGGGCAAGTGCGTCACGGTGATTATGAGCGTGCTGAGCCGTCGCGAGGCCGTGCAGCTGCGCCGTTATGCGCGCGAGGTCGATCCGGGTGCCTTTATCACGATCGTCGACAGCTCCGAGATTGTCGGCAAGGGCTTCCGCGGAACGAACTAGCACAGACGTATTCAACGAACCGCCTGCTGGCGCCGTGTATCTTGCAAATCGGTTATCTTTGAGTATTTGACCCCACATTGGGCAATAATGATGCTAAAGACATCGTTTGCGATCCAAGTGATTTGTTCAAGATACGAAGGGATGATTCTATGTTCTGCTCGCAGTGTGGCGCCCCCATGGGCGATAACGACAAGTTCTGCGGCGTGTGTGGTGCTCCTAATGCCGGTGCCGCTGGCCCCGCTCCCCAGGGACAGCCTCAGCCCCAGCAGTTTGTTCCGCAACCGCCCGTGGCGAATGCGCCAAAGGGCTGTGTGGCTCAGGCGTTCCAAGATATGACCAAGACTCCGGGTGTGCTTCAGCGTGTATGCCAAATCGCGTTTTTGCCGGCGCTGATTTGCGTTGTGTCGGTGCTCGTGTTGTTTATTCCCGTTATTGGCGGCATTGCGGCTGCCATCGGCTTTTTGGCAGCTTGCATTGCGAGCGTGTGCGGTTCCGGCTTTGGCATCGAGTGGGGTCGCGATCTGTCGCTTAAGATCGATGACGGCATGGATCGTCCGCTGATGCGTTCCGCGTCGTTTGGTCTCGGAGTCTTTTCGAGCGTTATTTCGGTCGTGCTCGAGGTTATCGCTGCCATTCCCGTTATCGGTGTAGTGCTTTCGCTGGTGGAGGGCGTGGCAATTGGCGCTGCGGGCTCGTATTCTTATTACGGCTCTTATGCGCTCGAGGCTGCGCTGTTTGGCTCGCTTGGCCTGCTTGTCCTGGCGCTAATTGCCTCGGCGATTCTGGGTGTCTTCTTTAAGATGTTCGCCGACATCGCCGTGATGCACTTTGCGGTGACCGGGCGTGTCGAGAGCGCGTTTTCGCTCGATAAGGTCTGGGCGGCGTTTAAGCACAACAAGACCAAGCTGTTCTGTGCTTCGTTCCTTCCCGAGTTTTTGACGGGCCTGGTCGCCAACGTTGTCACATGGATCTTGACGGTCGTCTTTGGCGCCATTGCCTCTGTCGGTATGTATAGCTACTACTATCGTCCTACGGGTATTGAGGCAATTGTTACCGGCGGTGGCGTCACGCTCGCGCTGTTCTTGGTGCTGGTCGCTTTCGTCACCGTATTTCTTACGGTCTTTGGCAAGATGCTCAAGCACCGTGCCGTTGGCTATTGGGCCGCACGCTATGCAAGCGAGTGGGCCGATGAGGATAAGGACGACGTCCTGACTTTTGTGTTGCCCTTCGAGAAGAAGTCCACCCCTTCGGGTTACGGTGCTCCGGATGCTTCGCCGGCACCTGCACCCGCTCCCGCGACCGAGCCTGAGCCGGCGCCCGAGCCTGAGACGGCATCTGAGTCCGAGCCTGCACCTGAGCCTGAGCCTGAGCCGGCACCTGCACCTGAGCCGGCGTCCGAGCCAAGCTCCGACGAGGAGCCTCAGGACGAGTAGCCACGCCGCCTGCTATTTGGGGACGGGGTAGAAATGGTAGAAATAGCGCTTGAAGAATGAGCGGGGGCGGACGTTTCGATACGTCCGCCCCCGCTCTGCTTTAGCCAGGCTGTTATGGATGGGTGTGACGACTACTCGTCGTGCTTCTCCTCGCGGCGTGCAGCAGCGCGTGCGTCGTGGATGCCCTTGATCGCGGCATGGCGAGCCGTTCGGGCATCATGGATGGCGTCGCGAGCCTCGGCGGTCGTCGCCTTGGCAGAGCGCAACTTGGCGGCCAGATCGGGGTTGGTTTCGGCGACCGCGGTAATCGCGGGGCCGTCGAGCTCCTCTTGCGTGGGCTCGGCCAAAAAGTCGATAGCATACTGGGCGGCCACCATGGAGCCCTTGGCCAGCACGCTCTCGTCGATCTTGTAGAAGCAGGAATGTTGGGCGTACGTGGCGCCAATCTTGGGGTTGCGCGTACCTATAAAGGCGAGCACGCCCGGTACGCGACGCAGGTACTCCGAAAAATCCTCGCCCGAAAGCGTGCCGCGATAATGGCCTTGGTCGGTGGGGCCCAGGCACTTGATTACAGCCTGACGGCAGCGCTCGCTCGAGGCGGCGTCGTTTTCGACCTTGTAGTTGGCGATGGTGTAGTCGGTGAGCTCTGCCTCGGCGCCCAGAGCTGCCGCGGTATGCTCCACGATGCGGCGCATGAGCTCCGGCATTTCCTCGTGGGTCGAATCGCCGTAGGTGCGCACTGTGCCGGCGAGGTAGGCCGTGCCGGCGATAACGTTGCGCGCGGTGCCGCCGTGCAGTTCGCCGACGGTGATGACGGCGGGTTCGTAGGGGCTAATCTCGCGCGAGACGATGGTCTGCAGGGCGTTGACAATCTCGGCGGCAACCATAACGGCGTCGTGGCCGCGCTGGGGCATGGCGCCATGGCACGAGGTGCCGCGAACGTCGATGCGGAACCAGTCGGTGTTTGCCATGCGTGGGCCGGGCTCGCAGCTTACGGTGCCGGCGTCGACCTCGCTCCAGATGTGCGCGGCGTAGGCGCCGTCGACGCCGTCGAGCACACCCGTGCCAATCATGAGTTTGGCGCCCTGGCCGTTTTCCTCGCTGGGCTGGAATACGATGCGAATCTCGCCGTGGATGTCATCGGTCATGTGGCGCAGAATCTGCAGCGTGCCGAGCATCATGGCGATATGGCAGTCGTGACCGCAGGCGTGCATGCAGCCCTCGTTGACGCTGGCGAA
>USOG01000185.1 GCA_900556365.1 uncultured Collinsella sp. | reverse complement strand
ATGGTCAAGGCCGTCAAGGATCACAAGGCCGGCTTCGTTCAGTCCGATTCCACGCTGACCCCCGATATGACCATGGAGCAGGTCATCGAGCTCAAGGATAAGACCGGTCACTCCACTATGCCGGTCACCGACGACGGCACTCCCAAGGGCAAGCTCCTGGGTATCGTCACCAGCCGTGACTATCGCCCTAGCCGTGATGACCATCAAAAGAAGGTCGCCGAGTTTATGACCCCGCGTGAGCAGCTCATCGTGGGCGACAAGAACATCAGCCTCAAGGTTGCCAACGACGTCATCTGGGACAACAAGCTCAACGCCCTGCCCATCGTCGACGACAACGATCACCTCATGGGCATCGTCTTCCGCAAGGACTACGACAGCCACAAGACCAACCCCAACGAGCTGCTCGATGGCGATAAGCGCTACATGGTCGGTGCCGGCATCAACACCCGCGACTATGCCGAGCGCGTGCCGCTGCTCATCGAGGCCGGTGCCGACGTCCTGTGCATCGACTCTTCCGAGGGCTTCAGCGAGTGGCAGAAGCGCACCATCGAATGGATCCGCGCCAACTACGGCGAGAACGTCAAGGTCGGTGCCGGTAACGTCGTCGACGCCGAGGGCTTTCGCTTCCTGGCCGACAGCGGTGCCGACTTCATCAAGGTCGGTATCGGCGGCGGTTCCATCTGCATTACCCGCGAGACCAAGGGTATCGGCCGTGGCCAGGCCACCGCGCTGATCGACGTCTGCCGCGCTCGCGATGAGTACTACGAGGAGACCGGCGTCTACGTGCCCGTGTGCTCCGACGGCGGCATTGTCTACGACTACCACATGACGCTCGCCCTTGCCATGGGTGCCGACTTTATGATGCTGGGCCGTTACTTCGCCCGCTTTGACGAGAGCCCGACCGAGCGCGTCAACGTCAACGGCCAGTACATGAAGGAGTACTGGGGCGAGGGTTCCGCGCGTGCCCGCAACTGGCAGCGCTACGACCTGGGCGGCGCCGCGAAGCTCAGCTTCGTCGAGGGCGTCGACTCCTACGTCCCGTACGCCGGCTCCCTCAAGGACGGCGTGGGCGGCACGCTTTACAAGGTTAAGTCCACGATGTGCAACTGCGGTGCCCTCTCGATCCCCGAGCTCCAGGAAAAGGCACGCCTAACGCTGGTCAGCTCCACCTCGATCGTCGAAGGCGGCGCCCACGACGTAGTCGTAAAGGACTCCCAGCAAAGCGTCAGCTACCGCTAAGCGGCTTTCCCAAGCACCGCACCTTGCCGTTCAAACCGTCGCTCGCGTACCAAAGTACGCGTCGCTCCTCTTTCACGGCAATCTGCGGCACTTGGAAAACCCGACCATGCTTGGGCGGGTAACAAATAGCGGTTGAGTATCAACCACGTTATTAAGATAAAGCGAGATGCCCGCAAGTCGCAGGCATCTCGCTTGTCGTATTTGCTATCATCAACCAAGTTAACGATGTGGCGGGGCGTTCTTACCTTTGCTCGCTGCAAGTTCCGCACGAGCCGAAGAGCACTTAATGTGCTCTTCGTGCGAGCAGGACTGTCCGCAGCAGCGAGCAAAGGTAAGAACGCCCCGCCCCAACCCAGCTAACAAAGGAGCTGATATGTGCGATTGCACAGATCATAAGGACGAGATCCCTGCCTACGACGCGCAGGCCATTGAGTCCAAATGGATGAAGTCTTGGGAGGATTCTAACCTCTTTGCCGTCGACACCGACGCTAGCAAGCCCAAGAAGTACGTGCTCGAGATGTTCCCGTATCCGTCGGGCGATCTGCACATGGGCCACGCGCGCAACTATACCATCGGCGATGCCATGGCCCGTCAGGCCCGCATGCGCGGCTACGACGTGCTGCACCCCATCGGCTTCGACGCCTTTGGCCTGCCCGCCGAGAACGCCGCCATCAAGCACAACACGCAGGCTGCCGCCTGGACGTATAAGAACATGGACCAGGCGCTCGCCACGATGAAGCGCATGGGCTTCTCCTACGATCTGGATCGCATGGTCAAGACCTGCAGCCCCGACTATTACCGCTGGGGCCAGTGGATCTTTGAGAAGATGTGGGAAAAGGGCCTGGTCTACCGCAAGAAGAACCCGGTCAACTGGTGCCCCACCTGCAAGACCGTTCTGGCCAACGAGCAGGTGACCGAGGGCAAGTGCTGGCGTTGCGGCACCGAGCCCGAGAAGCGCGACCTGGAGCAGTGGTACTTCAAGATCACCGAGTATTCCCAGGAGCTACTCGACGATCTGGAGAAGCTCCCCGGCTGGCCCGAGCGCGTCAAGCAGATGCAGGCCAACTGGGTCGGCCGCTCCGAGGGCGCCGAGGTCGACTTTACCCTGTGCGACCAGGATGGCGAGCCCATCGAGGGCGACGAGGGCAAGATCACCGTCTTCACTACGCGTGCCGACACCCTGTTTGGCGTGTCCTTCTTTGTCCTGGCTCCCGAGTACGCTCGTCTGCACGAGCTTGTCGAGGGCACGGAGTACGAGGAGGCCGTGACCAAGATCGTCGAGGACTCCAAGCATATCTCTGCCGTCGAGCGTGCCCAGGGCACCCTCGAGAAGCACGGTGCCTTTACCGGCCGCTACGTGGTGAACCCCGTCAACGGCGAGAAGGTCCCTGTGTGGGTTGCCGACTACGTCGTGGCCGACTACGGCACCGGTGCCGTCATGGCCGTTCCCTGCGGCGACCAGCGCGACTTTGAGTTCGCCCGCAAGTATGACCTGCCGATCGTGCCGATCATTCTGGACGATGACGACCGCGCTGCCGTCGAGGCCAGCGGCGAGACCATCGACACCTTCCATGCCGAGACCGTCGACTGGGATTGCGCCCACGCTGCCGAGGGCACGCTCGTCCAGTCCGGCAAGTACACCGGTATGCGTGGCGGCAAGCACTCCGAGGGCGAGGCTGCGATCGTGGCCGACCTCGAGGCCATGGGCTGCGGCCGTCGCAAGGTCGA
>USOG01000184.1 GCA_900556365.1 uncultured Collinsella sp. | reverse complement strand
CAGGTAATCCATGGGCGGTTACAGATCGAGGAGGACACGACCATGAAAAAGAAGGCCTTTGCGATTCTCACCCTCTGCATGAGTCTTTTTGCCGCGGTTGCCCTGGTGGGTTGCGGCGGAAGCGGCGGCGCTACCGGCAGTGGCGGTGGCGGCGGCGCAGAAAAGCCAGCCGTGGATATGAGGACCGACTTCATTTGGTTTAAGGTCGAGGTCCCCGAGGGCGTCGAGATCACCGACGTCGCAGGCGACACTGCCGACAGGGCCCAGTTTAAGTTCACCGAGAGCGAGCACGCCAGCGATCGCTTCATCCCCGTCTTCGATCCTGACAAGAACGCCGACGAGCTGTTCGACTACGAGGCAAAGTGGAATGCCAGCTTTGAGTGGACCGAGAATGACCCCGTCAAGTACAACGGCAAGACTTGGCGCAACGCTTCCTATACACACTCGGGCGGCGTAACGACCGAATACTTCACCGACGTTGACGGCGGCAGTGTGTATGTGCGTATCGACAACGTCGAGGAGCACAAGGACGCCGTCGAGACCATGATGAAGTCTCTGGAATTTGCCGACGACATCGCCGAGGCCAAGACCGAGGCCATGGACGTCAAGCTCGACGATATCGAGATCAAGCGCTAAGCGACTGGCGAGCGCAACGGGAAACACGGTCGCAGTGCAAACAAGCGACGGTACCCCAGCGCTTCGTACCCAGGGAGGGCCGGTAAACCGACCCTCCCTTTCTTATGCCTGTAGCCGACGAACGCGAGGATGCCGGACGCCGGAACCGCCCCAAATGTGGCAACAGTACGAAAACGACAAACACCCCAACACGTCCGCCCACCGATTTATTGCGCCGCGCAGACAATTAAACCAGCATCTTTAAACATCTGGGCAGTATAGTGACCAAAACTATCGCATAACCGCACTCTGCGAATGGAGAAGTTATGACCGAACACCATGCCATCAGCCGCCGAGCGTTTACGCTGGGCCTAGGGCTTGCGGCGTTGTCACCACTTGCAAGCCTGCCCGAAACCGCAGCGCCGGGCATTCCCCTGCGAGCGGCATTTGCAGACAACACACCCGCACCGTCGGACAGCCTCGACAATTTCGTCATTCGCCTTCGCCCCGCGGGCTATTTTCGCACCGCGAGCGTCAACCAAGACGGCAACGTTCGCGGCAACGTCTGCCACCTGTTTAACGACGGCACGTCCAGCAAGCTCATCCTTGAGAACGTAACGACCAAGAATGACGATACAAACTGGTACGCCATCCGCACCTTGCTCAATTTCGAAGAGCATAAAAAGACGGGCTACAGCATTTGGTCGGTCGACGACGACTCGGACAAAGATGGAAAGGTCATCCACGTATGGGGCGGCGAGTATGACAACAAGCCCAGCCGCGCTTTTGCGTTCGAGCGTCAATCAAACGGAACCTACATCATCCGAGACCGCACGGTCGAGAAAGAAACCGAGAAAAAAGACATTAAGTACCTGGCAATAGAATCGAACGGCAAAGACCAGGACAACAATAAGATCTGCCATAAGAGTAAGAGCATTCCGTGGGAGCTCGAACTTATCGGTTACGACATGAAAAAGAACGATGCCACGGTTAGCAGCCTCGACTGGATCACGTACAGCAGCTACGTCGACGGACCATGTTGGATGAAATACGTCGACGACAACAAGTTCCTCGACGAGCTGAGCATCCCGGGTACGCACGATTCGGGCACCTGCAGCGTGGACAACGACACTGAGCCCCAATCCTCGCAAGTAAAATGCCAGCAGGATTACATTCCCACGCAGTTGCTCGAAGGCATTCGCTATTTTGATATCCGGCTCGGAAAGGGCGATGACCCCGGCATCGACCACGGGATTTTCTACCTACTCAAAAAAGACGGGAACTATCTGCATCTCTCCGATGTCATCGGGTACTTCAAAACGTTTTTGAACGAAAACCCGTCAGAAGCGCTCATCATGCTCGCATCGCGCGGCAACGATGAGGCTACCAACGAAAGCATAACGACGGCCTTCGCCAAGGTTATGGCCGATAACCCCAACCTGTTCTACACGTCGAGCCACGTCCCCACGCTGGGCGAGGTGCGCGGAAAGATCGTCCTGCTGCGTCGATTTAGGCTCGCCGGCAACAGTGTAAGCGGCCACACGTGGGGCCTCGACCTTACCGAATGGGATGGCAAGATCAAGGCTCACTCCGACAGCACCACTATGTGTCTCGTCCAAGACGCGCGGGGCTTTGAAGCCATAGGGGAAACAGGCGACAAAGAGCCCTATTGCACCAAGGTATACGCCCAGGACAAGTACAAACTCACGGGAACCGACAAGCTCAGCTGGGTCGATAATGCGCTGAAGGAAACGACCGGGCGCACGCGCAACAAGGTGGACGTCGCGGACGATGCCGGGGCCACGGTGCAAGTCCAGGAGCGTTGCTGGTCTATCAACTACACCAGCTGCACGGGCTTGTCGCACGGAGGCAATCCTTTTACCTCGGCACGAGTAGTCAATGAGCATCTGTATAAGAGCCCGTACATCAACCCCAGCGGCAACGAGAAAACAAAGTCAGATTACCTCAAGCACATTGGCGTCATCGCATCCGACTTTGTTGATGCGGCACTGGCGCGAAGCATCTACCAGCGCAATTACAATTACGATACGAAGCACACGCAGTCGGCTTCGTGCTGCCTCCCGACCCGCATGCGCATGACGTACGGCGACTCGCTGAGCGATGCCTCGCTCCAGGATGGCAAGACCGTTGGCGAGGGCCATTTCCGCCTCGTCGACAGCAGCAACGTACTCAACGTGGCGGCTTCGGGCCATGCGTTTACCATCGAATATGTGGATGTCGACGCCTTGGGCAACGAGACCGTTACGGAGCTGCGGGGTCATGTGCCCATCGATATCGATCAACGCGCGCTGACGCCCCATTTTGAGGGACTCGAAGGCCTTAAGGCCGGCGAAGACGTGCGCGC
>USOG01000183.1 GCA_900556365.1 uncultured Collinsella sp. | reverse complement strand
CGCGGATCTGCTGACGCTCGATTGCGCGGATGTAATCCATGTGCAATTCCTTACTCTTCTAGAGGTGCCGTACCACCATGGCCGGCACGTAGTTGAACAAACGTATTCGAGTATACACGCGCGGGTTTCTGCTGCAAGAACAATTTTTTACGCAGACAAAAAGACAAAACCCGCACATGATAACCGCCCGTCTCACAAATGAGACGGGCGGCATGAAGGGGGGCTACACTAGGCGTCTACGCCCAAAACGTTAGGCGGGACGCTTGGCCTCGAGCTTGGCCTGGGCGGCAGCCAAGCGCGCGAGGGGCACGCGGTAGGGCGAGCAGGACACGTAGTCCACGTCGGCCACGTTAAACAGGCCCTTGATGGACTTGGGGTCGCCGCCGTGCTCACCGCACACGCCAAAGTGCATGTCGGGGTTGGTGGCACGGCCCTTCTCGACGGCCATGCGTACCAGCTCGAGTACTGCCGTATCGATGGTCTCGAAGGGGTTGTCCTTCAGAATCTTCTTATGCATGTACAGCGGGATGAACTTAGCCTCGGCGTCGTCACGCGAGAAACCGAAGGTCGTCTGGGTGAGGTCGTTGGTGCCAAAGCAGAAGAAGTCGGCATGGTGGGCGATCTCGTCAGCGACCATGCAGGCGCGCGGCAGCTCGAGCATCGTGCCCACGGGAATATTGAGCTCGACGCCTTCTTCGACGGAAACCTCGGCGATCACGCGCTCGATGACCTCGCGGGTCTGGACATGCTCGGCCGTGATGGAAACGAGCGGAACCATGATCTCGGGGCGCGGATCGACGCCCTCCTTGATTAGGCGGGCAGCGGCCGTGGCGACGGCGCGAACCTGCATGAGCGGCAGATCGCTAAAGACGACGGACAGGCGAACGCCGCGCAGGCCGAGCATCGGGTTGGACTCGATCATGCCGTCGATACGACGCAGGCGGGCGCGCAGGACGGCAAGCTCTTCCTCGCTGGCGCCGGCGGCTTCCTTCTTGGTGATGGCGACCTCGAGGTCGCGAGGATTATCCAGGAACTCATGAAGCGGCGGATCGAGCAGGCGGACGACCACATCGCGACCGGACATGGTCTTGAACATCGCCAGGAAGTCCTCGGTCTGAACCTTGAGCAGGTCGGCCAGGGCCTGCTGCTTCACGGCCTCATCGTCAGACAGGATAAAGCTCTGGATGATGTTCTTACGGTCGCCTAGGAACATGTGCTCGGTGCGGCACAGGCCAATAGCCTCGGCGCCAAACTCGAGTGCGAGCTCGGCATCCTCGGGATTGTCGGCGTTGACGCGCACATGGTTGGCATGGCCACAGGTCTCGTCCAGACGAATCTCATCGGCCCAGGACAGGATAGTGTCCAGATCGCCGGTGAGCTCGGCCGAGACCAGATCAACGGCGCCGTCGACGACGATACCCTGGGTACCGTCGATGGAAATGACATCGCCCTCGCGCAGCACGCGGTCGATGCCCTCGATACGCACGACCTTCTCGGCGGCGTCGATGTGGAAGCGCTCAACGCCGCAGACACAGGGCGTACCCATGCCGCGGGCGATAACGGCGGCATGGCTCGTCTTGCCACCGTGGCTGGTCAGGATGCCCTCGGCGGCGACCATGCCCTTCAGGTCGTCGGGGTTGGTCTCCCAACGAACCAGAATGACCTTGTGACCCTCGGCGGAACGCGCGACAGCGTCGTCGCTCGAGAACACGACCTCGCCCACGGCGGCACCGGGGCTGGCATTAAGACCGCTGGCGAGAGCCTCGTACTTCTTGGAGGCGTCGAACTGCGGGTGAAGGAGCTGGTCGAGTTGCGCGGGATCGATGCGGCTCACGGCCTCTTCGCGGGTGATCAGGCCTTCCTCGACCATTTCGATGGCGATGCGCAGGGCGGCGGTGGCGGTGCGCTTGCCCACGCGGGTCTGGAGCATCCAGAGCTTGCCCTGCTCGATGGTAAACTCGATATCGCACATATCGCGGTAATGATCCTCGAGCGTCAGGAACACGCGCTCGAGCTCCTCACCTGCGGACTCGAGGCCCGGGGTGGTCTTGAGGTCGGCGATGGGCTCGGTGTTGCGGATACCGGCGACGACGTCCTCGCCCTGGGCATTAACCAAAAAGTCACCGTAGAACTCCTTGGTGCCGTCGGCCGGATTACGCGTAAAGGCGACGCCTGTCGCAGAGGTCTCGCCCTTGTTGCCAAAGGCCATGGCCTGCACGTTGACGGCGGTGCCGAGCTCGTCGGAGATGCCGTGCTGTTTGCGATAGATGCAGGCGCGCTCGTTCATCCAGCTGCCAAAGACGGCCTGGATTGCAAGGCGTAGCTGAAGCTCCGGGTCGTGCGGGAAGACGGGCTTGCCGTCAGCGACCTCGAGCTCGGGATACAGGGAGGCATCGACGTTCTCGGAGAAGATGCCCTTAAAGGTCTCGACGAGTTCCTGCAGGTCCTCGGCCGAAAGCTCGGAATCGACGCGAACGCCGGCGACCAGGCGGGCCTGGGTCAGGGCGTTCTCGAACAGGTCGGCGTCAACGCCCATGACGACGTTGGAAAACATCTGGATAAAGCGGCGGTAGCTATCCCAGGCAAAACGCGGATTTTGCGTCTGGGCGATGAGACCCTGAACGGAGTCGTCGTTGAGGCCCAAGTTGAGAACCGTGTCCATCATACCGGGCATGGAGAACGGAGCGCCCGAGCGAACCGACACGAGCAGCGGATCATTATCGTCACCGAGCTTCTTGCCGCAGCGGGCCTCGAGGTCTGCCTCGGCGGCAACGATCTCATCGAGTGCGCCCTCGGGCCACACGTTACCGGCGCCGGAGTACTCGACACAAGTCTGGCAGGTAATGGTAAAGCCACCGGGAACCGGCAGGCCGATACGGCTCATCTCGGCAAGGTTAGCGCCCTTGCCGCCAAGCACGAAGTTCATGGACTTGTCGCCCTCGGTGACACAGGTGCCCTGGGCGTCGGTTCCAAAACGGTAAACCCTCTTGCAATCGCTCACGATACTTCCCCTTCCATGCGCTCTCGCGCACGACCGTGG
>USOG01000182.1 GCA_900556365.1 uncultured Collinsella sp. | reverse complement strand
TCCGGTCCGGCCATCGAGCGTCTGAACGACGCCCCCATCGTCGAGTGCCTCGTCACCGACGCCATTCCCGTCGAGGTCGGCGGCAAGATCAAGACCATCTCGGTCGCCGAGGAGTTCGCTCAGGCCATCTCCGCCGTTTACCACGAGGAGCCCGTCTCCACGCTCGTCGGCGGCGACTTCGCGCTGTAGTCCAACGCGCATCGCACCATCTTTGATGCTTTTAAAGGGTCGGAAGCTCGCTTCCGGCCCTTTTTCTATCCCTCGCCAACCTTCCCTGGACAATTAGTTCAGATACGTATTTTTTAAAGCCCCAAAGGGCCGTTCGGAGCCTTCTGAGCTCCCCGGCGGATGCCATGCCGCCCAAAGCTCATCGTTTTCGAGTACAACCGCCGCATATTTACCCTCAAATCACCCTCGAAGGCCCTTAGAAACGCCTCGAATGCCCGTCGCCTTATACGTATCTGAACTAACTGTCCAGTAGCTATCGTCAACCTTCGCGGCAGAGCTCAATTTCCTGCAATCCCCTCAGCCGATTCCACCGATTTCATAACACCCAGCCGTTCATGGCGCACAGCGCCCCGCTGAGCGAAAAGAACGGTATGGCGGTCGCATTCTGCCGCCAACTTAGTACGTTATAGCTATGACGACCGTGATTTCACATCTCTCCGCCCTCCGCGCAATTCGTCGCGCACGACGGGCGTACTCTGCCCTACCCTGGGACTCCGTTGATAGCGAACAGCAAGCACATGCCTTGGCTAGCTGCATTCCCAACAATGACGCGATAGACTTTGGCGCACTTTCGATACTCGACGCCTGGAATGAAGATGATTCCGAACTGCTTGATCTTCTCGTTTCAAGCGAAGACAACAGACGTCCCGACAAGCGACTTCTTCAGCATATTCTCTCCGCTTCGCTTCCTGAAGGTGCAATTATGCACATCGAGGCCGACATCTACGCAACGTCTCCTGCCATGACAGCCATGCTTTGTTCCAAAAATGAATCAGTCGCCAAAACCTTGATGCTTCTCATGGAACTGCTCGGAACCTACTCCCTTCCTCCCGGGGCAACATACCCCATTGCTTATGACGACATCTGGCCCAAGGGCGATGTCTACGAAGCGATGGACGACCTCGATTGCCGGGACGACCAGTCGGCGACCGAACAGCAGAACGAAACCCGCTATGAACAAGCGCACTACAAATGCGAGCCCGCCACGACCATCGAAGAGCTCGAGGCGGTCGCACGGTTCGCCAAAAGTAGCTCATACGCCTCGTTTCGCACGGCAGTCAAACTCGCCCGAGCTGGATCCGCATCCCCAGCCGAATCCCTAATGTTTGCCGTTCTCGGAGCGCCCATGCGCTTTGGCGGATTCGGATGCTGCAATCTGCCCATGGGAGGCCTGCTACTCAACTATCGAATCGACTTCGACACTCTTGCGGTCAACATGTCCTCCGGCATCCCTTACGCCATCTGCGACCTGTATTGCCCGGCAGCCGGAGTCGACAACGAATACAACGGAATTGGGCATGAGCTTCAAAACACTCGCGTCCACGATGGCAATCGGAATAATGGCCTCAAGGCAATGGGCATCCACGTCCTGGTTATCAATCGCGACCAAATGAAAGACCTTGTTGCACTCGAAGCCTTCGCCCAAACGATGCATCGACTCGCGGGAGTCCGATTCCGATATCGCATCAAGGGTTATCGCAAGCGTCAGGCCGCTTGGCTCAACGCTCTGCGGACCGGAATCGGCCTTGCGCCGGTCTAAACGGCGAATCACCCGTGCGCCGTCGAACAGGGCTGGACAGTTAGTTCAAATACGTATAAATGGACACATTGAATTAGACTGTTTTGTAGCTATCTCTATACCATTCGCCCTATTTGAAAGCAGGATAGACTTCAAAACAGCGCCATACGGACTAACTAAAGCTCCAAAACAACGTATCGGCATTGAATTGAGCAATTCGAGTCCTCAGAACTTATACATATCTGAACCAACTGTCCACCTCGGATTTCGACGGCCGTCCAAACGCCCCCAAACAACCTCAATTGCCCTCCATTTGACAGCGGCAACAGGGTCGCTCACCATAGCAGGCGACAAATCAACGAAAGGATGAACATGGCAGCTGCACAGCCGCTTAAGATTCGCATGGTTGCCGGACTTGGCAACCCTGGCGATGAGTATGCCGAGACCCGCCACAACGCCGGTTTTAAGGCGATCGACGAGCTGGCCCGTCAGGCCGGCGTCACGTACTGGAAAAACCAAGCAGGCGCCGAGGTCGCGCTCATCAACATCAACGATGCCGAGGAAGAGGGCGGCAAGCGCCAGATTGTGCTGGTCAAACCGCAGTCGTATATGAATACCTCGGGTGGCCCCATCTCCAAGCTCTGCCGCGAGTACAAGATCAAGGCCGAGGAGCTGCTCGTGATCCACGATGAGCTCGACATTCCCGCCGGCGACGTACGTGTTAAGGTGGGCGGCGGCCATGCTGGCCACAACGGCCTGCGCTCCATCATCGACAAGATGGGCAGCCGCGACTTCAGCCGCATCCGCACCGGCATCGGCAACCCTCCCGGCAAGATGGCCGTCGCCGACTACGTGCTTAAGCAGCTGCGCGCCCGCGAGGCCGAGGACTTCCAAGACACCTGCGCCCGCGCGGCCGACGCCGCCGGCCTGGCGATTGTGCACGGCGTGGTCTATGCCCGCGACCATGTCAACGGCGCCGCCTCCGCCAACGGCAAGCACTAAAACCTACCATTTATGGACAGGTTTATTTTGGCAGGTTTTACCTGCGAAAACGCCCCAGTTGCGGCATCGCAATAAACCGTGCGCCGCTATACACATATAGCACCCCAAAGGGGGCCGGCCTCATCACAACCCGAGGCCGGCCCCCTTTGCCGTTTTACCCTCTAAAACTGACCAAAATAAACCTCTCCCCCTTTGGTAAGCCGAAGTGGATAAACCGGTTGATTTTCAATCTCAATGCAACAGCCTGAACGGGTCCCGCGTTTCCGCAGCTAGCGCAACGCGGAAATAGCTC
>USOG01000181.1 GCA_900556365.1 uncultured Collinsella sp. | reverse complement strand
ACCGCCCCGGGCACCAAGCTGGTCTCGGCCTTCTTCGTGATGTGCACCGACACCCCGCAGTTCGGCACCGACGGCACGCTGATCTTCGCCGACTGCGGCCTCAACATCAACCCGTCCTCCGACGAGCTCTCCGAGATCGCCATCGCCTCCGCTCACTCCTGGTCCACCTTCATGGGCAACGTTGAGCCGCACGTGGCCATGCTCTCCTACTCCACCATGGGCTCCGCCGGCGGCGAGGTCGCCAAGAAGGTCCAAGAGGCCGTAAAGTTCTGCAAGGAGAAGGCTCCCGAGCTCGCCATCGACGGCGACCTGCAGCTCGATGCCGCTATCGTCCCCACTGTCGCCCAGCTCAAGGCTCCCGGCTCCTCCGTCGCCGGTAAGGCTAACGTGCTGGTGTTCCCCGACCTCGAGGCCGGCAACATCGGCTACAAGCTGGTCCAGCGCTTCGCCGGTGCTGACGCCTACGGCCCCATCCTGCAGGGCATCGCCAAGCCGGTTAACGACCTTTCGCGCGGCTGCTCTGCCGACGACATCGTGGGTGTCGTGGCCATCACCGCCGTCCAGGCTCAGATGGCTGAGTAGCGAACATATCCCCTCGGGACCCTACAGGGTAAAGCTCTGAAAACGTCCTCGGACATGCATGAAACCCCCGCTGCGCACTTCGTGCGGCGGGGGTTTCATGCGTCCTGCGGAAAGTTTTCAGAGCTTTACCCTGTAGGGTCCCTGCCGTCACATGGCATTCAGGGCATCTGGAGTGGACGGCGGCTTGGCTACGAGCTGGAGCTAAAAATCTGAATGGTCGGGTTCCGTTGCTGGAAGTGCAAGCGTTGCCGGCGATGGTCACTTTGGGACTGGAATTTCCACCTGCTAGCAAAAAGGCCTCCGGAGCTGTTGCTCTGGAGGCCTTTCGTTTACTTGCAAATGCGCGCCTTAGTTGTTCTTGGTCAGGCGCTCGACGTCGTGGGCGATCATGTATTCCTCGTCGGTGGGGATGACCATGACCGTAACGGCGGAACCGGCGGCACTGATGACCTGCGGACCGTTGCCCACAGCCTCGCGGTTCTTGTTGTTGTCGATGCGCACGCCCAGCCACTCAAAGCAGTCGCAGAAGGCCTTGCGGATCGACCAGTCGTTCTCGCCGATGCCAGCGGTAAAGGTGATGGTGTCCACGCCCGCCATGGAAGCGATCATTGAGCCGGCCTGCTGCATGGCTTTGTAGGCAAACATATCGAAGGCGAGCAGGCAGCGTTCGTCGCCCTCGGAGGCGCGCGTGCGGATGTCGCGGGCGTCGTTGGAGATGCCCGAGATGGCAAGCAGACCAGACTGCTTGTTCATCATGTCGTCGACTTCCTGGTAGCTGTAGCCGCCCTCGCGCTGCAGGTAGCACACGGTAGCCGGGTCAATGGAACCGCAGCGGGTACCCATCATCAGACCGTCAAGCGGCGTGAGGCCCATCGTGGTGTCGCGGCACACGCCGTCCTCAATGGCGGCAAGCGAAGCACCGTTGCCCAGATGGCACGAAAGCAGGCGATGGCAGCGCGAGCCCAGGATCTCCTTGGCCATCATCCACTCGTAGCGGTGGCTCGTACCGTGTGCGCCGTACTTGCGCACGTGGTACTTGTCGCACACGTCCTTGGGCAGCGCGTAGGTGTAGGCGACCTCGGGCATGGTCATGTGGAACGAGGTGTCGAAGACGGCCACGTTGGGCAGCTCCGGATACTTCTCGCGGCAATATTCGATTGCCGCGGCCTCGCCGTAATTGTGCAGCGGAGCGAGCGGGGCCACCTCAAGGATCTTAGCCATGACCTCATCGTCGACGACCGCGGAATCATCGAAGTGCCAGCCGCCCTGAACGATACGATGGCCAATGCCATCAATCGTAAAGTCGGTCTTCTCGAGCTCATCGAGCACGCGAGCGATAGCAGAGCGATGATCGGGGAAAGGGACCTCCTCGGTCTGCTTGGCGCCACCGTTCTCGGAGTGGCCAAAGATGCCCATGTCCGAACCGATACGTTCGCAGTTGCCCTTGGCGAAAACCTCTCGGGTATCGGTATCCAAAAGCTGATATTTAAGGCTTGAGCTGCCGGCGTTGACAACAAGTACGTTCATGAGACTCCTTTGCAGTGCAATACGGTCGACGCAGACCCCTTAAGGCGGCCGCATTTTAATAAGAAGTTATCACAACTTGATAAATAGCTATCAGTCATATCGCCCAACGAGCGCAAAAGAGGGGCCGAACGGCGCTCGGTCGTCCAGCCCCTCCCCTCTTGCAATTACTTGCCGTTGACGATGCGCTCAACGTCGGAGGCGATCATGAACTCCTCGTCCGTGGGGATGACGAAGATCTTGACCTTGGAATCCTTGGCAGACAGGCACCAAGCGCCGTCACCACGCAGGGCGTTGCGGGCATGATCCATCTTGACGCCCATAAAGGCCAGACGGTCGGCCACGCCAGCGCGGACAGCCGGAGCGTGCTCGCCGATGCCGGCAGTAAAGACCAGGGTGTCCATACCGCACATAGAAGTAGCCATCTCGGCAGCCTTGGCGGCAATCTTGTAGACAAACATGTCGAAGGCGAGCTGAGCATCGGGGTCACCAGCGGCGGCGAGCTCCTCGACGTTGCGGCAGTCGTTGGTCTTGCCGCCGGTCACAGCCAAAAGGCCGGACTTCTTGTTCATCATCTCATCGACCTCGTCGAAGGTGTAGCCACCCTCACGCTGCAGGTAGCACACGGTAGCCGGGTCGATGGAGCCACAGCGGGTGCCCATCATGACGCCGTCGAGCGGGGTGAGACCCATGGTGGTGTCCATGCACTTGCCATCCTCGATGGCGCACAGGGAAGCGCCGGAGCCGATATGGCACACGACGACCTTGCGGGCCTCGCCGTTGGTCATCTCGGCGACCTTCTTGGAGATGTAACGGTAGCTGGTGCCGTGAGCGCCGTACTTACGGATGTGCAGCTTGTCGCAGACGTCCTTGGGCAGGGCGTAAGTCTTGGCGACCTCGGGCATATTGAAGTGGAAAGCGGTGTCGTAGACCGTGACGTTGGGCAGGTCGGGATACTGCTC
>USOG01000180.1 GCA_900556365.1 uncultured Collinsella sp. | reverse complement strand
GCCATGGCGTTAAAGGTCTTCTCCCTAAACGCAGAGTCCGCCTTGGTGAGCAGAGCGTCGGAGCCGATGGCCCACAGCTTTACCTGTCCGACATGCTCGCCGGAAGACGTTACAATCTCGACGTTAGCAACGCTATCGGAGTCGGTTGGAGCAGACGAGACCGGGCTATGCGATGCCCTCTTGCCGCTCGTGTCGTCGGTCGTAGCCTGGTTTTCGCGTACATCGGCGGTGGCGCTTGCCGAGGGCCAGGAATCGTCATAAACGATCACACCCTTTTTATTGACGACCTGCATGCCCAGATCGTCGGAAACCAAACTCGACGTTGCGACCGTGCGCAGTTCTCCCGCGGTCCAAGAGCCGTTTTCCTCATATGACGTTGCCAACTTTTCGGCAGCGGAATTGGCGATTTCGACGATATTGGAGCGGGTGTAATCCGAAAAGACCGTGCCCCACACAACAGAGACAACGCCCACCAGCACCAATACCGTCATGAGCGATGTCAGAGCAAAAGCAAGTGCCATGCGCGAGGGATAGCTCATCGTTGGCCGTGAATCGGAACGAGGCGTGTTCCAACTAGCCTTGGAACCCGCCTCGCTCTCCTGCTTGTGCTTTTGTCCGATTTCAAAGCGCGCAGGTGTCATATGTGATTTCCCTATTTCTCGTCCGACTTATCGGTCTTGGCCGGAGCCTCGAAGCGATAGCCGACACCATGGACGGTGTAGAGCCACTTGGGCTTCTTGGGATCATCGCCCAGCTTGGCGCGAAGATTCTTCACGTGGCTATCGATAGTGCGCTCATAGCCCTCAAAGTCATACCCGAGCACTTTCTCGACCAGCTCCATGCGGTTATACACACGGCCGGGATGGCGGGCAAGCGTGGTGAGCAGCTTGAACTCGGAAGCCGTCAGATCGACTTCCTTGCCCTCGACCAAGATCTTGTGGCCCGAGATATCGATGACCAGATCGCCGAAGTCGAGTACCTCGACGGCGGGCTCGTCGGCCTGATGGGCACGGCGGAACAGAGCGCGAACGCGAGCGACGAGCTCGCGCGGCGAGAACGGCTTAATCAGATAGTCGTCGGCGCCGAGCTCAAGACCGATAATACGGTCCTCGATCTCGCCCTTAGCCGTCAGCATGATGATGGGGACATCCGAAGTATCGCGAATGGTGCGGCAAACGCGCTCGCCTGGGATCTTGGGGAGCATAAGGTCGAGCACGACCAGGTCGAACTGATGCTTCTCGAACTCCTCGATCGCGGACTGGCCGTCGCCGACGCCCACAACCCAGTAGCCTTCGCGCTCGAGATAGGCAGCGACGGCGTCACGGATTGCCTTCTCATCCTCGACCAGCAGAATCTTTTTTGCATCTGAAGCCATAACACGGCCCCCCTGTCTCAATTAGCTAAGAACAAGCCCATTTTAACGCACCTGAGCCCGCCGGATGCCGCTATGACGCGGCAGCTCGGCGGGCGGTACTCACAATTACAACGCGTTTATTCCCCTGTTGGCGCCTTTTTAACCCCTCTAAGCTTAAAGAGAGAATAGACGTGCAGTGACCGTCTCTGGTATACCCTGGCTGTTGCGCACCGTGGCGTACGTAAGGAATGAGTCCGATTTTCCCGCCGTAGCTGGATAATCGCCATACTCCAAAGCGCGGTCGGGCGACAGCAGCGAGCCATAGGTCTTGGCAGAGGTGTCGATCAGGAAATGCGACGCCTGTACCTTAACAAGGTATTTATTCTTCTTGCCAGCCGCACATGCGAGCGGCTCACGGGACAGGAAGAGATACGGCCCTCCCTCATTACCGATATACGTGCCCATGTTGCCCAGGCTGCCCACGCCACTATAGGCCGCCTCGATAGAAAACACGAAGGTATCGCCCATATATACGGCCTCGAAAGGCGAGACTGACGAGGGAAGGACTAGCTGGGCACGTTTGGTGTTGTTGCCGTCGGTCAAATCGATTGCCGTTATGCCGTAGTAGACGCCCTCGTCGTTGCGGACACGCGGCGAGATGGTCAAAATGCCGTCGCTCGCGCGCGGGGCCGATGCAAAGCGACCCGTCGATTTCCAAATTATCTCGGCCTTGGATTCATCAAGCGAGCGACGATAGCAAAACGAATCGCTACTCGTTTTATTGCCACCTGCCGAGGGCATTTTATACCAGATGACTGATGACCCGAACGCCGTAAACAGCGGCGGATCGTAGTCCTTGCCACCTCGATCGAGCTCAACCACGTCGCCAGAGAGCGAAGCGCCCGACAGATTTTGAGCGTAGAGCTTCCACGATGAATTGGCAAAGTTCATCTCAACCCACGCGAATACGCCGTCGCCGGCACGGACATCGTAGAATGCATATCCCGTGCCCTCGATAGGATCCTCGATTAATGTGGTAAGCGAGCCATCGCCCAGGTTGAGCACACCGAGTGTGTTGGCGTGCAGTGCCGATGCGGGCGCCATCATTGCCGCGGCGTAATCGCCGTCGCAGTAGTACAGCAGCGTACCCAGAGGCAGCGTCCACGACGCCGCCGGCTCAAGATCGATGTCGACTGCCTCGTACTCATCCGTAATCGAGATGATCTTGGAATCGTCCTTGATAACCTGCGGCTCGCCGGCGGCATCATCGCTGGTACCCGTTTTTTTCGAGCATCCGGCAAGCACCGTGGCAGCGCCCGCAGCAACCCCACCGAGCACAAAGCTGCGACGCGATATTCCGTTCTTGATGTGATCGGCGATACCCATTAGGCGATCTCGGCGCGAGCGGCCTCGATAGCGCGTGTAAGCTGGTCGGCGCAGGAGGTCTTTTTCATACCGCAGGTATTACCGGCAAGAACCTCGATTACGCGATCGGCAGGAGCGCCCTCGACCAGCTTGGAGATAGCCTTGAGATTGCCGTCGCAGCCGCCGGTAAACTCAACGCCCATCACCTTGTTGCCGTCATCGGAAAGGTCAAGGTGAATATTGCGAGCACACACGCCCTGAGGCTTGTAATCAAACGAAATCATGCGATCCTCTCTCAGAATGTTATTCGAGATGACTATTATCCCCGTCTTTCCCTAAATGCAACGAGGCGCTTTGCCGGCAACACACATTACCAGCAAAGCGCCCTAAAAAGCTAACGTTATGCCCGAACCTACTCGAAGCTCA
>USOG01000179.1 GCA_900556365.1 uncultured Collinsella sp. | reverse complement strand
GTCGAGGACGTCACCGATATGGCCCGCGCCGCCGTGCGCTACGTGGCCACGCGTCCCATGCGCTTTGGCAAGTCGCTCATCGCCGATGTGCTCCACGGCGGCAACACCGAGCGCATTCGCCAGATGCATCTGGACGAGGACCGCGGCTACGGTGAGCTGTCGAGCGAATCGGTCGGGCGCATCAAGGACATCATCGGCCAGCTGTGCGGCCGCGGTTATCTGGCCACCTCGCAGGGGCAGTACCCGGTCGTGGGGCTGGGTCCGCGTGCCGTCGAGGTCGAGGATGAGGCGTTCGCCTTTACCGTTAAGCGTCGTGCGTCCAAGCGCAAGGCCTCGGCCCGCGCCCGCCGCGCCGTCGATCTGCTGCGCGAGGAGGCCGAGCTGGATCAGCGCCCGCGTGTTGGCGACGATGCCGAGCTGTTCGAGCGCCTGCGTGCCCTCCGCAAGGAGATCTCGACGGAGCTGGAGATGGCGCCGTACATGGTCTTTTCCGACAAGGCCCTGCGCGGCCTGTGCCGCCTACGCCCACAGACGCGCGACGAGCTTATCCAGGTCAACGGCATCGGCGAGAAAAAGGCCGACGCCTTTGGCGAGCAGTTTATGGCGGCGATTGAAGAGTTTGAGTCCGAGCATGCACGGAATGGAGCATAACGATGGCATCCGATGATAAAACCGAGCGCACTGAGGTGTCCGCTGTGCCGCTGTACCAGCAGGTTATGGACGACCTAAAGGGCGAGATCGCGCGTGGCGTGTACGCATCCGGCTCGCGCATTCCTTCCGAGATGGAGCTCGCGAAGTACTACGGCGTGGGACGCATCACCGTGCGCCGCGCCATCGAGGAGCTGTCGCGCGCGGGGTATCTCAACCGCCAGCAGGGGAGGGGCACGTTCGTGTGCGCGCCCAAGCTCAAGCGCAAGATTGTCCAGAAGGGTGACGTTCAGAGCTTTTCCGAGGGTTGCGCTGCCAACGACATGGTGCCGGGTGCGCGCCTGGTATCGCGCACGGTGGTTGCGGCGACGCGCGAGGATGCGGCGTTCTTTGGCGTAGAGCCCGGCTGCGAGCTTATCGTGGTCGAGCGCGTGCGCACGGCCGACGGCATCCCCGTCATGCTCGAGAACAACGCCTTTGTGCTTGCCGACCATCCCTACCTGCAGACGCTGGCCGACGAGGACCTCACCGATAACTCAATCTTTGCGCTCGTTGCCGAGCATTCGGGTCGCGCGCCGCTCAAGTCCGACCCCTGCACCGTGGAGATTGCGCTTGCCGATACTCAGACGGCCCCGCTGCTGGAGGTGCCGGTCGGCGAGCCGCTCTTCTATATGGAGGCCTACTTTACCGACGCCGGCGGGCGCCCTCTACTGCTCGGCCGCCAAAAGATCGTGGGCTCGCGCTACGTCTTTGACATCTAACGTCCACAGATAGAACAATATAGAACAAATTTGCTGAGATGACTTCACGGGCGTTGTTGCACGTGCTATAAATAGGGCAACATAGAACGACAGCAGGTACGAGCTGTCGTCGTTCAAAGCCGCCCCACAAGGAGGAGCATCAGCATGAACGCACACGATCTGGTTCAGGAAATCATCGAGCGCAAGGGCAAGATCGAGAACGTCTTTTGGATCGCTTGTGGCGGTTCGATGATCGACCTGATGCCGGCCAACGAACTGCTCAAGCGTGAGGCCACCACGTTTACCTCGACGGTCTACACGGCGCGCGAGTTTTGCCTGATGGCTCCCAAGAGTCTTGGCGAGAAGTCGCTCGTCATCGCCTGCAGCCACAGCGGCAACACGCAGGAGGTCGTCGACGGCTGCGAGATGGCGCTGGCCGCCGGTGCCGAGGTCATTGCCCTTACCGACTGCGAGGGCTCAAAGATCGACAACGGCAAGTGGACTACCTGGGTCTATCCGTGGGGTGAGGGTGTGTCGCAGGCTGAGGTGCCGCAGGGCATCGGCGCTCTGATCGCCGCCGAGTTGCTCGACCAGCAGGAAGGCTACGAGGCACTCGCCGACATGTATGAGGGCCTCAAGCAGATGGATGCGCTGCTGCCCGCCGCCCGTGAGAAGGTCAACGCCGAGCTGGGCGCCCGCTTTGCCGAGCTCTGCCAGCAGCACAAGTTCTTCTATATCCTGGGCTCCGGCCCCAACTTTAGCCAGACCTATGCCATGGCGATCTGCTCGCTCATGGAGATGCAGTGGCAGCACTGCTGCTACATCCACTCCGGCGAGTACTTCCATGGCCCGTTCGAAGCCACCGAGCCCGGCGTGTTCTACTTTGTGCAGCTCGGATCGGGCGAGTGCCGCCCCATGGAGGAGCGCGCTCTTGCGTTCCTCAACACGCACACCGATACCGTCATGGTGCTCGATGCGCTCGAGTACGGCGTGGGTGAAGTGCCTGCCAGCGTGCGTTCGTACCTGGAGCCGATCTTCTTCTACGCGATGAGCTGCGAGCTGCGTGCCGCCCGCGGCAAGGTGTTCGACCACAGCCCCGAGATTCGTCGCTACATGGGCATCGAGCAGTACTAGGTACCGGGAAAAGTATTCACCTTCGATTCGCAAGCGAACAGCGTGCGTAAAAAGCGGGCCGCGCCGGTGGGTTTCCGGCGCGGCCCGCTTAGTATCGCGCATAGATTCGCAAGGTTGCGGCAGCCAGCGGCTTACTTGGCGTCGTGGGCCTCGGCGTCCCACCAGTCGAGCTGGGCGATGTTGTCGCGGATGTGCTGGCAACTCTTGTGGAAGCCCTCGAGCTCGTGCTCGGACAGGTCCAGCGTGTAGACCTCCTCGACGCCCTCGGCACCGATCACGCACGGCAGGGAGGTGAAGATGCCCTCCTCGCCATACTGGCCGGTCATAAGCGTAGAGGCCGAAAGCACGGCATGCTCGTTATGCAGCACGGCAGCGCAAACGCGCGCGGCGGAGTTGGCGACGGCGTACTCGGTGCACTGTTTGCCCTGGTAGGTTACGTAGCCGCCCTTGCGCGCGAGCTCCTCGACCTCCATGTGGTCAAAGGCGTACTTGTCGGGGTTCTCGGCCTGAAGCTCGTTAAGGCTCTTGCCGGCGATGGTTGCGGCCTTAAAGGCGGCCAACTGGCTAAAGCCGTGCTCGCCGATCATGTAGGCGTCGATGGACTTGGGGCTCACGCCGACCTTCTTGGAGATCTCGG
>USOG01000178.1 GCA_900556365.1 uncultured Collinsella sp. | reverse complement strand
GCAGTGCTGTTTGACATGGACGGCGTGCTGGTCGATACCGAGTGGTTCTACAACCGTCGTCGCGTGGCGTTTATGGAGGAGAAGGGGTTCCACTTTGACGAAATCCCCGATCTTTCGGGGTCTAACGAGCCCGCCATTTGGGAGGCGCTGGTGCCCGACGATATTGAGCTGCGCGAGCGTCTGCGCGTGGAGTACAAACAGGTCTATAGCCCGGATCACCCCGTTCCGTATGCCGAGCTGCTCAACGAGCAGACGGAGCCGGTGATGCGTGAGCTGCACGAGCGTGGCGTGAAGTGTGCCATCGCGAGCTCGTCCTATCGCGAGTTGATCGACGAGCTGGTGGAGATTGCCGGTATCGCCGACGTGCTGGACTACACCATCAGCGGTCACGAGTGCAGTGCGTTTAAGCCCGACCCCGAGATTTACCTGCGTGCCATGGAGGCGCTGGGGGCGGAGCCTGCCGAGTGCCTGGTTATCGAGGACTCGCCTTTGGGCATCGAGGCCGGCAAGCGCTCGGGCGCCCGCGTCCTGGCGCTGCGTCCGCACGAGGGTGTCAACCTCGATCAATCGCGAGCCGATGCCGTTATCGATAATCTGACCGACATTTTGGCCGCTTTGTAGCGTCAATCCGCCGCGAGAAGCACTGATTCACGCGTCTTTTGCCGCGGATTGGCTTTATTTGTCATCTATTTGGATCCGTTTGGCTTCGATTCGGACTAAGTGAGTAGGCTTTTTGGTGCAGGACGAGCACAAAGCGCATCTGCTCTAGTAAAACCGCAGGTCACAGGGGTGGCGGTTTTGGGTGTGCTCTGCAGGTCGCTTAAAGTCTACTCACTTGTAATTTGGGCCTTTGGTCGTGGGGTTGCTGGTCCCGCTTTGGTTGTCGAGGGAGGGTGAATTGAAGCGCCCCCGCATGCTCCGTGCTACAATCGCCGACATGCCTCACAACCAGATTTGCCTTCGAAAGGAGCCCGCGTGGCGAACGCCATCGATCAGCTCACGGACCGCGTGCTCGTGCTCGGCCGCCTTACCATCGTCCGCCGCGCCATTACTGCCGTGGCGGTCACGATTTCCGCCGTTCTCCAGACATTCCTGATCCAGGCGTTCATTCAGCCCGCCGACCTGCTTCCGAGCGGTCTTACCGGCGTTGCGGTCCTGCTCGATCGCGTTACCTCGCTGGGTGGCGTCCACATCGATATTTCGCTCGGTATGCTCGCGCTCAACATCCCCGTGGCGCTCCTATGCTGGAGCGGCATTAGCAAGCGCTTCGTCATCTTCTCGATGATGCAGGTCGTGCTCTCGTCGCTGTTCCTCAACGTCTTTCACTTCGCTCCATTTTTGGGCGACAAGATCATGCTCATCATTTTTGGCGGCGTGGTCTCGGGTCTGGGCGCTGCCATCGCACTTAAATCCGGCGCATCCACCGGCGGCACCGACTTTATCGCGCTGTGGGTTTCCAACCACACGGGCAAGACCATCTGGGGCGTCATCTTTGGTTTCAACTGCTTTATCCTGGCGATCTTTGGCTTTATGTTTGGCTGGGACAAGGCGGCGTATTCCATCGTGTTCCAGTTTATTTCGACCAAGACCATCGACAGTTTCTATCGTCGCTACGATCGCGTGACGCTGCAGATCACGACGCGTAAGGCAGACGAGGTCATGACTGCCTACGTAAACCATTTTCAGCACGGCATTAGCTGCGCCGAGGTCGTCGGCGGATATAGCCGCGAAAAGATGTACCTGCTGAACACCGTTGTCTCGACCTACGAGAGTCAGGACATTATCAAGCTGGTGTGCGACGTTGATCCCGGCGCCGTGATCAATGTGTTCCACACGCTCAACTTTGTGGGCGGCTGGTGGGGTGGTCATGTCGACGAGCCCATGCCCACGGCCGTTCCCGATCCCGACAAGCCCGCACGCATGGCCAGCAGGCAGGCGCGCCTCAGCGAACAGGACAGCCTGCAGCAGGACGACGGCAAGTAGGGTATTGGCATTTTGCCGGTCCTGCGCAACCCATCCGAACGAGCCCCCCGAAAGCCCCGTTGCTTTCGAGAGGCTCTCGTTTGCCCAGATAAAACCTACCAAAATGAAGCTGTCGCTTTTTGGTAGGGAGGGTGTATCGTTTTATCATTATGAGGTAATATGAAACTAGACGTTATATACGTATTAGTTATTTCGATATTTCGATAAGAGTGATTAGATATGCCTGCGCCCAAAAATGCACCGCTTTACCAGCAGATTTACGACGAAATCAAGGATGCGATCGAGAAAGGTGTTTATGCACCCAAGGAGCGTATTCCGTCCGAGCTGGAGCTAGCCGAGCAGTACGACGTGAGCCGCATTACGGTGCGCCGCGCCGTCGAGGAGCTGTGCTCCGATGGCTACCTGGTTAAGCAGCAGGGCCGTGGCACCTTTGTCTCCACGCCGCACATCAATCGCCAGTTTCACGCCTCGACGCTGCAGACGTTTACCGCGCTGTGTGCCGGCAACGGCATGAAGGCCGGTGCGCACGTGATCGATCGCCAGATCGTTCCGGCGCGCCAAAACGAGATGGAGTTCTTTGGCCTGCAGAAGGATGCGCTGCTGCTGCATATCAAGCGCGTGCGTACGGCCGACGGCGAGCCCATCTTTGAGGAGAACATCTTTGTGCCGTTTGACGCCTACCGTGAGCTGTTGACGGCCGATCTTGAGGACAAGTCGATTTTTGCCGAGGTCGAGCGTGTTGGCGGAACGCCGATTGTCTCGGTTGGCTACCGCACGGTCGAGGCCGTTCGTGCCAATACCGAGCAGGCGGCCGAGCTGGGCATTGCTCCGCACGATCCGCTGCTCAACCTGCGTGCCGGCTTCACGGGCCCCAATGGCGAGCCGGTCCTGATGGGTAAGCAGTACTACGTGGGATCGCGCTACGTTATGGTCATGTAAGTTACGCGGTTTTACCAAACCGCGTAACGGCTCGACGCTGCAAGCCCGCCAGAGCGGCAATCTGCCTTTCAACTTCGGCGGCATGACCAGAAGGTCAATGCCGCCTTGTTTCAAGGCACCTTGCTCGCTCTGGCGGGCTTTCGCTGTCCGCGCCAAAACATCGGCGTTGCCGGGCCGGCACTTGGGGACGTTCCTTTTAATATGAGCAGGACATTGTCAAGAGGCAAAATCGGGCCTGGCCCCAACGATA
>USOG01000177.1 GCA_900556365.1 uncultured Collinsella sp. | reverse complement strand
GCCGACGCACTTGTAGACGCCCTCGCCCCAGACCTCGTCATAGATCTTCTGGAGCGTGTCAACGGCCAGCTGGTCGTTCTCGTCGCCGTACTGCGGGACGATAACGCCGTGGTTGGTGACCAGGTAGTTCATGTAAGAAGCGATCAGCGGCTCGTCGGGGACGCGCGGCTCGGCGTTCTCGTCGGCGTCGATGGTGTCGCAGGAAGCCTGGTCCATGAACAGCGGGTTCACGGGCATGCAGAGCTTGTAGACCTTCATCTTGCGGCCCTTGGCGTCAACGGCGTTGGAGAGGGTCTCGTAGGCAGCGTGGCACTGCTCGTAGAACGGATACTCGGGATCGTCGGTCCAGATGCAGGCCATGACGCCCGGGGCGATGAACGTAGCGACGTCATCGATGTGGCCGTTGGTCTCCTCGGGGTCGATGCCCTCCTTGACCCAGATGACCTTCTCGACACCCAGGTAATCCTTGAGATGCTCGTCCATATAGGCGCGAAGCTCCTCGCTCCAGGGCTCGAACTTCTTGTGGTACTTGGGCCAGATGGACTCGGGATCCTCTTCCTCCTCGAGCACCGCAGAGCAGGTGCGGCCGGGGGACAGGAGGCACTGGTCGGTAACGACAAGGGTGCCCTCGCCGTCGACGGTGATGGAGCCGCCCTCGAGGATCATGTCATCGGGGCGATAACGACGGCAGCCGGAGAGCTCAGCCATCTTAAGGGCGATCTGCTCGTCCTTGTCCCACGGGAAATAGAGGCCGTCGACGAGGCCGCCGTAGGCGTTGAAGTGCCAGTGGTTGGCGCGCTTCTCGCCCTTGCCGTTGATGACGTAGGTGGCGGCGGTGTCGCGGAACCAAGCATCGTCGGTGGTCATCTCGATAACGGTGACGTTCTCGTCGTTCTCAAAGACGGCCTTGCAGTTGGCATAGTCAGCCTGGTTGGCGCACATATAGACCGGGGTGAACTCGGCGATGGCGCGAGCGATGGCAGCATACTGCTTCTGAGCCGGCTTGGCGCCGTGAGCCCAAGTGTCGGTGCGGTGGGGCCAGCCCATCCACACGCGATCCTGCGGGGCGAACTCGGCGGGCATGAAGAAGCCGTCGGCCTTGGGGGTGGACTCGGACTCGGTGATCGTACGCATAAGATTTCCTCCAAATCGAACGATCGTTTGCCGCGGGCGGGTTGCCCGCAGCCTAAAACCAAGAGATGGTAGGCGCCCGTTCCCCGGCAAAGGTCGGGGCGCCTGGCGCCGGTTTTCACGGAGTCGCACCGGCAAGCGACGACGTAACCAAGTGCGCGGAGACAAAACGCACGAAGGATACGGAAGAGAGATTGGGGTGGGCGGTGGTTACCGGAGCTATCGCTCACACCCACCCCGGGGAATGGTTAGCAGATGATGAGGGTTGGAGCCCCAATTCCGGGTGCTCTAGTTCTCCTCGGCCTCGGCGGCCTCCTCAGCGAGACGCTGAGCAGCCAGCTCAGGGGTGAGACCCTTGTACTCGGTCTCGCGGCCCTTGGCGCTGACGACGCGGACGACCTCGCCGATGAGCACGAGCACGATGAAGATGACGATCATCGGGACCTTGTCGCCGATTTCGGCGGCGGAGAACGGTACCAGCGTTGCGACGATGGCAAGAACCAGCTCGATGCAGGGGATGGCTAGCATGACCTTCATCATCGCGCCCTTGAACGGGAACGTAAAGATGCGCTCGCGGTCGGGGTCGTTCTTACGAAGGTTGAGGAACGCCGGGAACATCGGGATGTAGGTGAGCAGCAGGAAGACGACGGAGGTGCCAAAGAGCATCCAGAAGACACCGTTAGAGATGGCGTCGATGGGAACCAGCTGCAGGCACAGCACCAGGGAGGCAACGATGGCATTGACCAGGTTGGCGCCGTTGGGCATGTCGTCGTCAGAGATCATCGAGGCGAAGACCTTGGGCATGTTGCCGTGCTCGGCAGCGTAGCGAGCAACGGAGTTAACGCCGAAGGACCAAGCGGCCATGTTGGCGAACAGGGTGATCAGGAAGGCGATGCAGATGACCTTAAAGATCATGGAGTCGCCCACCATGGTCTGGACTGCGACAATCATGCCGTAGTCGGGGTCGATGGAATCGGCCGGCACAGCAGCGCCGATGCCAAAGCCAGCGAACAGGTAGATCACGGCGATGGACAGGCCACCGACGATGATAGCCTTGGGGATATCGCGAGCGGGATCGGCCATGTCGTCGGTCATGGTGCAGATGACCTCGAAGCCCATGAAGTTAAAGATGATGATCGACAGGTAACCGAGAGCGTTGGTGTTGGTGAGCTCGGGCAGGAAGGTGGCAGCGGACATGTCGTTCGCAAAACCGTTCTCCATGGCATACCAAATGCCCAAAGCGCCAACGATAACGGCGACGGCGACCTTGATGATGGCGCCACCGTTAAGGACCCACTCGGAGTCGGCCGCCTTGGAGCGGCCCATGAGGTAGACGATCCACACAAAGGCAAGATCGATACCCATCTTGGCGATCAAGTTGAACTCGACGCCAAAGACCATGCCCAAAATGTCGGGGAACATGGTGGCCAGCGAGGCGATCCACAGCGGGTAGTTGACCCAGTAGTAGTACGAAATGCGGGCGCCCCACTTGTCGCCCAGGCCATCGCGTACCCAGTCGTAAATGCCGCCCTCGCCGTCATAGGTGGTGCCGAGCTCGGCGACAACCATGCCATAAGGGAGCAGGAAGGTCAGGATCAGGAAGATCCACCAGAAGAACTGCTGGTTGCCAATGGCAGCAGCAGGAGCGGCGGCCTCGCAAACGAAGACGACGCAGATGATGGTCGAAATGACCGTCAAGAAGGAAAGCTTTTTCTTTCCGTCGCTCATGATGAGCTCCTTCGCTCAGTCTTGGACAGATCCGAGGCCCTAAGGTATTAAGGCAATTGCTTGGGCCTCGGTGAGCGGGCGACAGGAGACGAGCATCCGCCGCCCGCAAACGTGCGTTTAGGCGCCTTGAGGCTTAGAGCTGCTCGAGAGCCTCGAGAGCGGCGTGGAGCTCAGCCTTGGCGGAGTACTCTACACCCTCGTCGTTGAGCGGAGTGCGCTTGCCCAGGGCGGCAAGGAGAGCACGGATGGAGTGCTTGCGGTTCTCGGCCTCGACCCAGCACAGGGAGCGCTCGGGATCGTCCATGACCTCGTCGACGAC
>USOG01000176.1 GCA_900556365.1 uncultured Collinsella sp. | reverse complement strand
TCGGTCGTCAAGAAGGCCGTCAAGCCCAACGCTGCCAACCAGCAGGGCGGCATCGTTTCGCAGGAGGCTCCCATCGACGCCTCCAACGTCAATCTCGTTTGCCCCGAGTGCGGTAAGGTTACCCGCGTCGGTCACGAGAAGGACGGTAAGAACAAGCTGCGCGTCTGCAAGAAGTGCGGCCACAAGTTCTAAGCTGCCTGCAACATCAAGTTGCTAGCAAAGGCCCGGATGCCACACGGCACCCGGGCCTTTTTCTATCCCCACTCATTGGGGACAGACTTAAATGAGTGGTTGCACTCATTGGGGACAGGCTTAAATGACTAGTCGTTGGGGACGTTCTTAAACGGCTAGTTGATGGGAATAGCTTTTGGGTCTGTATATCTGGCCATCTGGGATGGGCTTCAACGAAAGCGGCACTTAGGGACTTTCCCTAGGTGCCGGCACATAGAGACGTTCCCCAGGTGCCGGCAGTTTGGGACGGTCCTTTGATGTCTGATGCCCCCAGAGGGGTGAGAAGTAATACAGCCTGCTCTGTCTTTTAGGGCTTTGTTGTTCCGCCCCTTTATGTTTCGCAAGGATTGTCGCACGCGCGTTTATGCGCATATCATTGCGCGATAATGCGTGTAACGGCGCAAACATGTGCAAACTATGGCTAAATAGTGACTGAAAAGCAAATAGACACGCAAATACGAGCAAATTCACGCGTATTTGTGCGAATATAAGGCTGTTAGAAATGAAGAACCTTCGATGACTCAGGAGGCACATGATGGCAGATTCCAAACAGGCTCCGCTCGACGCCGAGGCAGCCGCAAAGGCGGCGTTTGCCTCGGTCCAGGATCAGCCGTTCCCCGATGATATCTTTACGGCACCCGAGCTTCGCTGGGCTGTGGTCGGTTGCGGTGTTATCGCAAACCAGATGGCTCAGTCTCTCGCTCTTGCCGGCCGCAAGCTTGCGGGTGTTGCCAACCGCACGCTGTCCAAGGCTCAGGCTTTTGCCGAGCAGTATGGCGTCGAAAAGGTGTACGAGACGGCTGAGGACCTCTACGCCGATCCGGATATCGACGCCGTCTATATCACCACGCCGCACAACACCCATATCACCTACCTGCGAGCCGCTCTGGCAGCTGGCAAGCACGTGCTCTGCGAAAAGGCCATTACCCTCAACTCTGCCGAGCTCGACGAGGCCCGTGCCATCGCCGACGAGCACAACGTGGTCCTTATGGACGCCACCACGGTGCTCCACATGCCGCTGTATCAAGAGCTGCGCCGTCGCATGGATGCGGGCGACTTTGGCCGCATGAACCTCGCCCAGCTCAACTTTGGCAGCTATAAGGAGTACGGCGACCTGACCAACCGCTTCTACAACCGCAGTCTTGCCGGCGGCGCCATGCTCGACATTGGCGTGTATGCCCTGTCCGTTATGCGCCTGTTTATGGCCAGCCAGCCAGCCGAGGTCGTGTCTCTGGGCAATACCTGCGAGACTGGCGTTGACGTCGCGGGTGGCATTGTCTGCCGTAATGCTGAGCAGCAGCTGGGCGTTGTGAGCCTTACGCTCCACTCCAAGCAGCCCAAGCGCTCGGTCATCAGCTTCGATAAGTGCTATATCGAGGTCAACGAGTATCCGCGTGCCGACCATGCGACCATCGTGTGGACTGCGGACGGTCACCGTGAGGAGGTCCACGTTGGCACCGAGGCATACGCTCTGTGCTACGAGATGGCCGACCTGGAGAAGGCCGTTGCCGGCGATGATTCGAAGCGTGAGCTTCTGGGCTATGCTTCTGATGTTATGGAGCTTATGACCAAGCTCCGCGCCGACTGGGGAGTTGTGTACCCCGAGGAGGAGTAAGCGATGCTTGCGGAAGATAGGCTCAACGCGATCGTGTCGATGGTGCAGCGAGCCGGCTCGGTTACCGTGCCGGAGCTTGCTGAGGCCCTGGGCGTGACGGCGTCTACCATTCGGCGCGACCTGCAGACGCTCGACCGAGCGCACCGCATCGCCAAGGTCCACGGTGGGGCGACGAGTCTTGAGCGCGCGCACGTGACGCGCGACCTAACGCTTAATGAGCGCAGCGACCTCCATAACGATGACAAGGAGCGTATCTGCGCCCGTGCGGCGGCGCTTGTGGAGCCTGAGAGCTTTGTATACATCGACTCGGGCTCGACGACGCTCAGGCTCATCGAGCATCTTCCACACCTTGAAGATGTCACCTATGTGACCGATTCCGTGCTCCATGCTCAGCGCCTTGCTTTGCGCGGCATGCGTACCGTGGTGCTGGGCGGCGAGCTCAAACCCGAGACCGAGGCGCTCGTTGGCCCCGATGCCTTGGCAACCTTAGACCGCTACAACTTCAACTGTGGCTTTTGGGGCTCTAACGGCATTGCCGCCGAGCAGGGCTTCACGGCGCCAGATATCGAGGAGGCGCAAGTAAAGCGTATCTCGATGCGCCATACGGCCAAGCGCTTCGTAATCTCGGACGCCAGTAAATTTGGCATGGTGGCGCCCGTCAAGTTCGCGGACTTCCGCGACGCAACGATTATTACCGCAGGCGAGGTCCCCGCCAAGTACCGGGCAATGGACAACGTCATCACGGTCTAGCAGCAGGGGACGGGCTAAGGCCAAAACCACCGCGAAGGGACAGGAACCTTTGTGGTGGTTTTGACGTTTGTCCAGATAAGACCTGCCAAAATAAACCCGTCCCTTTTCGGGAGACTTTAGGGCTCCCAGGGGCAGGGGGCTTCGATGTGGATGTGCTCGCCGGTTACGGGATGCGTGAAGGACACGCTGTGGGCGTGAAGCATGAGGCCACAAGGACGCGGCGTGCCGTACAGGTCGTCGCCAACCAGGGGATGACGCTCGCTCGCCAGATGCACACGGATTTGGTGTTTGCGACCGGTGAGCAACTCGACATCGATATACGAGCGCGTGGGCAGACCACGGCGGCTCTTAAGGCGCTTGAGCACCTTCACACGCGTTTGAGACGGCTTGCCGCTGGCGCCGACGCGCATCTTTCGGCTGTCGTGGCGGTCGCGGGCGATGGGCTTGTCGATGAGCTTTTCGTTCCAGTCGATTTTGCCCTCGGCGAGCGCCAGGTAGTGCTTTTCGAAAGCGTGGTCGATGATCATCTGGTCAAAGGCGGGCTGCGTCTGCTTGTCGAGCGAGAACAGCACCACGCCGGTGGTGTCGCGGTCCAGGCGGT
>USOG01000175.1 GCA_900556365.1 uncultured Collinsella sp. | reverse complement strand
GACTGCCTGACCGACAACCGCAACCGCACCGCCGCTGATGTCCGTTCCGCCTTCTCCCACGCTGGTGGTAACCTGGGCACCTCGGGCTCCGTCGCCTTCCAGTTTGAGCGCAAGGGCCAGATCGTCGTCGCCAAGGAGATCCTGGACGAGAACGCCAAGAAGGAGACCATGATCGCCAACGGTCCTGCCGGTGACGAGGATGAGTTCATGATGGCCATCGCCGAGGCCGGTGGCGAGGACTACGAGGACGCCGGCGAGGAGTGGATCGTCTGGACCGCTGCTAACGACGTCATGGCTGTCTCCAAGGCGCTCGAGGAGCAGGGCGTCCAGGTCAAGGGCTCCGAGACCACCATGGTCCCGACCACCCCGACCGAGGTCTCCGGTACCGACGCCAAGAAGGTCCAGCGCCTCATCGACCGTCTTGAGGAGCTCGACGACGTCCAGGACGTCTACAGCACCATGGACATGACCGACGAGGTCATCGCTGCCCTCGAGGAGGAGTAGCGCCCACACGGGTTAAGCCGTGCATATCTGGGCATAATGAAGCGAGCATGCAAGCCTCGTGGAATAGATGAGCCGGATCCGCGTGCGTATGGCACCGGACCCGGCTCTTTTATAATGATGCGAGCCGTTTTGCATTCTTTGGACCGAAACCTGAAGGGAGCGCGCGTGCGCGTACTCAAACGAGCCCTAGCGATCGTGTATCTTGCCGCCGCCATCGTGGCACTGGGTACGCTTGTCTGCCAGTTCTGGGGACCGTATACGTATCGCTTTATGCTGCTGTTGCGTGACACCATGCCTCGCGTCGTCGTTACGGTGTGCGCCGCTATCGTGGCGCTTGGCGTGCTCATCGGTTTTTTCCGCCTGATGTTCGCGCGTCGCAAGCCGTCCTGCGTGCATCCGGCGGGGGAGCGCAATATCGAGGTCACGCTCGCAGCGCTTTCCTCGTGCGCCCGTGCCGCGGCAGAGTGCGATGATCGCGTGATGGTTGAGCATATCGAGGCACGCGTTCAAGGCTCCGACGAGTCGCGCGTTCGTTTTAAGGTCGAGGCCATCGCGCTCGACGACCGGGACGTGGCCTCCCTTGCAGCCGCGATGCAGCAACGTATCGAGAAGGCCTGCGACACCATGCTCGGCACGCCGGGCACGACCGCACGCGTCCGTTTTTTGCCGTCCAAGACTACCGTCCAGACCGTGGAGGTTTCCGGTGAGTGATACCAACCAAGACAAGACCGCCCGCACGCCGCGCCTGACGATCGACCAGAACGCTACGCCGGCAGGCGAGTCCGCCGACACCAAGCCCGAGGCCGGCGAGCAGCACGACAGCGCCGCCAACGACTTTGACGAGGCCATGGGTCTCATCAAAGGTACGGGCGCTGCTATCTGGAGCTACGCCGTGCGCCACCCCAACACTACGCTCGGCGCCTTGGCAGGCTTTATCCTCGCCGTGCTGGTACTTACGTTGGGCCTGTGGGACACGCTCGTCATCGCATTCTTTGTGCTGATCGGCGCCGTGATCGGCCAGATTCGCGACGGCGAGAACGGTATCGTCAACTTCTTCGGCCGCCTGTTTAGCGGCCGATAATATGAATTCGACTGTCGCATCCGCGGCAGGCATAAGGAGGAACCATGGCTTTTAACACGAAGGTCGATGTAGCCGATACCGAGCTCGAGGCGAATGAGGCCGTCGCCGCCGAGGCGGAGGACGTAACGCTCGAGGACGAGGCACTCGTCGAGGCCGAGTCCGATGCGGACGAGGATAACGAGGAGATGGATGAGGAGGCGGACGAGTCCGAGGACTCGCTGACCTATTCCAACGGCGTGATCGAGAAAATCGTCGCCATGGCCACCCGCGAGGTGCCGCACGTCCTGGGCATGAAGGGCAACCTCATGCACTTTGTGCAGGAGCAGTTTGGTGCCGAGAACCTGACCAAGGGCGTGACGGTCGAGGTCACCGATGACAACCGCGTGGTCGTCAACATCTCGGTCATCATCGAGTACGGCGCCTATGCGCCTGCGATCTTTGACGACGTTAAGGCGCGCGTCACCGAGCGTCTGGCCGCGATGACCGGCCTTGAGGTGGCAGGCGTCAACCTGCGCATCGAGGATGTCATCACCCCCGAGGAGTACGAGCACCGCACCAGCCAGCACGAGTAACCTACCAAATAGGGACAGGTTTGTTTCGATAGGTTTTACCTGCGAAAACGCCAAACGGTCGACCGCGCAAGCAAAAGTGCGGTCGACCGTTTTCTATATGCCCCCGATGCAGGCATACCGCTCGTCTAACTAAGGGTTGCAATCTTCGCGTTCCGCGTTACCCTAATGGGCACATTGTTTCCAAATTGTTAACGAAGGGTTGCCGTAATGGCCGACGAACACGAGACCGAAAGCAAGGCATGGGCGATTGAAGCCGCTGCGGCAGAGGCGGCGTCGCGTGCCGCCGAGGAGATGCATCGTCCTCCGGTGGTGCCGATGGAGCGCGTTGTCGGTCGCGAGGATATCGAACGTGGCGAGCGCGCCGGCCGCAAGCGCAGCCAGGAGCCAGGCTTTCCGCGCTTTTTTGCCGAGCTCAATCTGGGCCTGGTCCTCACGGCGTTCGCCATCGTGGCCTTTAAAACCCCCAATCACTTTGCCTTCGGCGGCACCTCGGGCATGTCGGTCATTCTGTCCACGCTGTTCCCGACCCTGCCCGTCGGCGTCTTTATGTGGATTATCAACGCGGTCTTGGTCATCCTGGGTTTTATCTTTTTGGAGCGCAAGGCAATCCTTTGGAGTGTCTTTGCCTCGTTTGCGCTTTCGGCCTACGTCTCGCTGTTTGAGCTCTTCATTCCGTCGGATGTTTCGATGACGGGCGATATGTGGCTCGACCTGTGTTTTGCCGTCATCTTGCCGGCGCTGGGCAGTGCCATTGTCTTTGACATTGGCGCCTCGACGGGCGGCACCGACATCCTTGCCATGATTCTCAAACGCCGCACAACACTTGAGATCGGCCGTGCCCTGTTGCTGGTCGATATCGGCATCGTGACCATCGCGGCTTTCCTGTATGGCCCGCGCGTCGGCCTGTACTGCGTGCTCGGTCTGTTTGCCAAGACGCTCGTGGTCGACAAGGCTATCGAGAGCATTCACCTTCGTAAGGTCTGCACGATCATTTGCTCCGAGCCCCTTAAGGTCGAGGAGTTTATCGTCAAGCATCTCAACCGCACGGCAACGATCAGCCGTGGCTACGG